>JASLES010000264.1 GCA_030151005.1 Silvimonas sp. | reverse complement strand
GCAGCCGCGATCGGCCGCCAGCTGGCTGATCTGGACTTGCATGCCATGCATGTGGAAGTCAAAAACCTGCGCCGCACCAATCTGCCAGCATGGGTGCCTGAGCCCGAGATGGAATTGCAGGAAGGCGATGTACTGGTGTTGCTGGGCGAGCCGGAAAACCTGGCTGCCGCCGAAATGTTGTTGTTGGGCGGTGGCCGGCGCTAGGCAATGTGTCTGTGCAATAAACAATAATAAAAAAACCGCAGCGTTTGCTGCGGCTTTTTTTCGCCATGTGCTCCGACGGGACTACCGCTGGGCAATCCTTGGCCGGCGGCCAATTTTGACCTCCAGCGTGATGTCTTTGCCATTGCGGAACAAATGCATCGGCGCGGTTTCATCAGGTTTGAGCGCTGCCACCTGGTTGAGCATGGCCGAAGAATCCTGAATATCCTTCCCCGCGACAGACAACAAAATATCGCCAGGCCGAATGCCGGATTTATCTGCCGGGCTGCCGCGTACCACGCCGGCAATCAATGCGCCGTGCGCTTGTTTGAGCTTGAAGCTGGCCGCCAGTTCTGGTGTGACATCCTGCGCTTCTACGCCCAGCCAGCCCCGGGTGACTTTGCCATCCTTGATAATGGCTTCCATCACCTGTTTGACCGTCGAGGCCGGAATGGCAAAACCGATCCCCAGGCTGCCACCAGACTGCGAGTAGATCGCGGCATTGATCCCGACGAGATTGCCATCGGTATCGACCAGTGCCCCACCGGAGTTACCCGGGTTGATTGGCGCATCGGTCTGAATGAAGTTCTCGAAGGTGTTGATGCCCAGTTGTGAGCGACCCAGGGCCGAGACAATGCCCATGGTCACGGTCTGCCCCACGCCAAACGGGTTGCCAATAGCCAGAACCACATCACCGACCTGCAACTTGTCGCCATCAGCAAAGGCAATCGGCGGCAGAATGCCTTCATCAACCTTGATCACGGCCAGATCGGTATCCGGATCTGCCCCGACGACCTTGGCCTCTGCCGTGCGCCCGTCTGCCAGCGCCACTTCGATTTCGTCGGCAGACTCGACCACATGATTGTTGGTAATGATGTAACCCTTGTCCGAGACGATCACCCCGGAACCCAGGCTGGACGCCCGTTGTGCATCATCATTCCCAAAGAAACGACGAAAGGCCGGATCGTTGAGCATGGGATGCCGTGAAGAGCGCACTTCTTTGGAGGTATAAATATTAACCACGGCCGGCATGGCGCGATGAGCCGCGCCGCTATAGCTCGTGACTGCGTGCGCCGCCGGCACGGAAGCAGCCGCGCTTTGCGGTGCAGACGCTGCATTGCCCTCATGCAGCGTGATCACCTCGCGGATCGCGCGAGGTTGTAGCCACTGCGGATAGAGGATCGTGGCAAGGAACCAGATCGCAAGCCCGACCGTAGTGGTTTGTGCGAAAATCAACCAGAGTTTTCTCATAGGAACGCGGTTCAATGCCGGTGAACAGACAGGTACTGGAAAAGTATATCGAACAATATTTATCCGTATCGCGCTTTCGGGATTATTGTCCCAATGGCGTGCAGGTAGAAGGCCGCGAAACGATAACGCGGATCGCCACCGCCGTCACCGCCAGCCTTGCCGCCATTCACCTCGCCCTTGAGGCCGGGGCGGATGCCTTGCTGGTCCACCATGGTTATTTCTGGAAAGGCGAGGCGCAATCTATCGTCCGCACCAAAAAAGCCCGGATCGCCGCGCTGCTGGCAGCTGATCTTAACCTCTTTGCCTACCATCTGCCGCTTGATGCGCATCCGGAGGTCGGCAATAACGCAACGCTGGGTCAATTGATGGGCGTTGCGGCGGACCGTTTTTTCGGCGATCAGGACCTTGGCTGCATTGGCAGCTTTCCGGTGCCCGTGACAGTACGCCAACTGACGGCCCGGCTGGAGTCCGCCACTGGCAGGGTGCCATTGATCCTGGGGCCGGCAGATCGCGAACTGCGCCGCATCGGCTGGTGTACGGGAGGCGCGCAAAGTTTTTTCCACGAAGCTGCTACGCTGGATATTGATTGTTTTGTCTCCGGTGAAAGTTCTGAGTTTGTCACCCATCTTGCGGCCGAATCCGGCATCACCTATCTGGCCGCCGGCCACCATGCCACCGAACGTGGTGGCGTGCGCGCACTGGGCGATCACCTGGCTGCGCAGTTCAATCTGGATGTTATTCACCTGGAAGTGCCTAATCCGGTATGAAGAAATTGATATCGCTCAAACTTGTGCGTCGTAACGCCGTCCGCATAACTGCTTTTTCCTTTAGCCTTCTGCTCGCTGCTTGCGCCACCTCGCCCGCCGACAATGCCGGTAAGGCAGCCAGTGCAGGCGGCACACCGCAACCTGTCCCCGAAACGAAGCTTCCCGCTGCCGGCCCCGCGCCTACGGTGCTGATTTCAGGCCGCAAACCGCAAGCGATTCTTGATGACATTGTCAAATACCGGACCGGTAAAGGCATGAAGCTGAAGAACCGCAGCAGCATGAAAGTAGAGTTCGCGGAAACCATCACCAATGCAAGCCAGCCGACAGAAGCGCGGATGGTCTATTTGTTGAGTCCGGCCGGTAAAGGATTGAATCTTTCGGCAAGAGTCTTTCAGGTCAGCTATCCTGGAACGGCCAGGGAGCGCGTTGCGGAAATTACCAGCGTTGTGGCAGATAAACTTTCCAGGGAGCTGGCTGGTTACAACACCAGTAGTGGCTGGTAAGTCACTGTTGCGCATACGGCTTTTACGTTCAGCCACACGTCGGGTAGTATTTCTGCTGTCTTACGAGCAGCATCGGCCACGATCACGCTGCAGCGTGGCTTGGTCTTTGTTTCTTGTTCCATAATTTGTCAGGGATGGGGTTATGAGTGACCAGCACGTTGATAGTGGCAAACGGCGGTTTCTGCTTCTGGCCAGTAGTGGGGCGGGGGCGGTTGCCGTGGCAGGAATTGCAACACCCTTCATTGCAAGTTTTCTGCCTTCCGAGCGCGCCAAGGCGGCGGGCGCACCGGTTGAAGTAGATATCAGCAAGCTCGAAATGGGGCAGAAAATCAACGTCGAGTGGCGTGGCAAACCGGTCTGGGTTGTCAAACGCACCAAAGAAATGCTCGACAATCTGCCCAAGCTGGACAGCAAACTGTCCGATCCCAAGTCAGACTCCAGCGATCAGCCGGATTACGCCCATAATGAGTGGCGCTCTCTCAAACCCGACATCTGGATCGCTGTGGGCGTCTGTACCCACCTGGGCTGTTCGCCAACCTACCGTCCTGATCTGGCCCCGGCTGACTTGGGTGCAGACTGGCTGGGTGGTTATTACTGCCCCTGTCATGGCTCGAAGTACGACCTCGCCGGTCGCGTGTATTCCGGTGTGCCGGCCCCCCTGAACCTGCCGATTCCGCCCTACAAGTTCCTGACCGATACCAGTCTGCGTATCGGCGACGACAAGTAACCGGCACCTACAGAGGCTTCAGACATGAGCAAAGCACAACAGTTACTGAACTGGGTTGATGATCGCTTTCCGGTGACGTCGACCTGGAAGGCGCAGATGTCGGAATACTACGCGCCCAAGAACTTCAACTTCTGGTACTTCTTTGGTTCGCTGGCGCTGCTGGTGCTGGTGATCCAGATTGTCACCGGTATTTTCCTGACCATGAACTACAAGCCGGATGGCTCGCTCATTCCGGGCACCAGCATTTCGGTGGCGTTCAATTCGGTCGAATACATCATGCGGGATGTCGCGGGCGGCTGGATCATCCGCTACATGCACTCCACCGGCGCCTCGATGTTCTTTGTCGTGGTGTACCTGCATATGTTCCGCGGGCTGATTTACGGCTCGTTCCAGAAGCCGCGTGAACTGGTGTGGGTATTTGGTTCGCTGGTCTTTCTGTGCCTGATGGCTGAAGCATTCCTTGGCTATCTGCTGCCGTGGGGCCAGATGTCATTCTGGGGCGCTCAGGTGATTGTGAACCTGTTCTCGTCCATTCCCCTGATTGGGCCGGATCTGTCGACCTTTATCCGTGGCGACTTTGTGGTGTCGGATGTCACGCTTAACCGTTTCTTCGCGCTGCATGTGATTGCCGTACCGCTGGTGCTGCTGGCGCTGGTTGTGGCGCACTTGATTGCCCTGCATGAAGTGGGCTCCAACAACCCGGACGGCGTGGATATCAAGAAACACAAAGACCCGAAAACCGGTATTCCGCTTGATAGCGTGCCAATGCATCCGCATTACACGGTCAAGGATATCGTGGGCGTGGTGGTGTTCCTGATCGTGTTCAGCACCATTGTGTTCTTCAAGCCCAATATGTTCGGGTACTTCCTGGAAGACAACAA
>JASLES010000526.1 GCA_030151005.1 Silvimonas sp. | reverse complement strand
AGGCGCAGTGCTGGCCAACCTGTTTTTTGAAGCCAGCACCCGTACGCGGGTGAGTTTTGGCGCGGCGTTCTGCCGGCTGGGTGGTAGCGTGTGTGATACCACCGGGTTCTCGTTCTCTTCCATGGCCAAAGGCGAGTCCATCTACGACACCAGCCGCGTGATTGCCGGGTATGCAGATGCCGTGGTGGTGCGCCACCCGGACAAAGGCTCTGTAGCCGAATTTGCACGGGCGACCAATATTCCGGTGATCAACGGTGGGGACGGCCCGGGTGAACACCCCAGCCAGGCGTTGCTGGATTTGTACACGATCGAAACCGAGTTCTCCCGCCTGGGCAAACTGGTCGATGGCGCGCACATTGCCATGGTGGGTGATCTGAAATACGGCCGCACTGTACATTCGCTGATCAAGCTGCTGGCTTTGTATCGCGGTATGAAGTTCACGCTGATTTCGCCGCAGTCGCTGGAAATGCCGGCATATCTGGTCGAGCATGCCAGCCGCAACGGGCATGTGGTAGAAATCAGCAACTCGCTGCAGGATGGTTTGCGTGGCGCGGATGTGGTCTATGCCACCCGCATTCAGAAAGAACGTTTTGTGGGCGAAGAGCTCGAAGGCTACACGGCAGATTTCCAGATCACCGCCGCCGTGGTGAATGCGTATTGCAAGGTAGATACCATCATCATGCACCCGCTGCCGCGCGACAGCCGTGAGGGGGCCAATGATCTCTCGACCGATCTGAACCATGATCCGCGCCTGGCCATTTTCCGCCAGACCGACAATGGCATTCCGGTGCGCATGGCTATCTTTGCCACGCTGCTGGGGGTGGAAAACCAGATCCAGCGCAATATGCGGGATGTCACCTGGCGGGCACCGCAGCACGTTGGGCCGGACGATGCTGCGTTTTACACCATGGAATGATGCAATAAGCGCCTACCCCTTCCAGGAGTACCCGACTTGCCCACCCCCGCCAATTTGTTTGCCAGTGTGTTTTTCAGCCTGGTCGGCTTTACCGCCCTGCGTTACGGCAAGAAGCACGGGATGCGGGTGCCGATTGTCGTCGGCATCGTGCTGATGGTGTATCCGTATTTCATATCGCAAACCTGGCTGTTGTATCTGATCGGGGTTGCGCTGTGCGTGAGCCTGTTTGTGGTCCGCGCCTGACCCTTTGCCCAACAAAAAGCCGGTGTCGTCAGCACCGGCTTTTTTGTTGGCCTACGCCTCATAGATCTACCAGTTTACCCACCCACAAGACCGGGCCAGTGGGCGCCCCCGTGGGTGATCCACCATGCGGCTCCAGCGAAACGGCCAGCACCGCTGCGGACTGCATGGCATCTGGCCGGTTGACCTCTGTGGCCCCGTTGGCGGCAATCAGGCCCAGCGAGCGCGGTTTACCCCCTTCCGGGATGGCCCATAGCTCCAGCGATTTGTCTGCCCCCACCCGCTCACCCAGGTCTTGCAGGGTGGCAATACGCACGTGGCCGTCGGGCGCAACCCGCGCCATCAGCGCCGCTACATGCGATTGCGGATCAGCCAGCAAAGCCATATGCGCCGTGGTCGGCGCGGGTTGGCCGGGCAAGGTAAGGGTCATGGCCAGGACGAGGCAAACCAACCCAAGGCCCCCGGCCAGCAAGCGCCAGAAGTACACACTCTCCCAACTCCACATGGGTGGTGCCGGGCGCAAAGCCCGCACACGGCGGGATACGCCACGCCAGACACTGGCGGGCGGTGCCATCTCTGGCAGCGCGTAGATGATGGGCAGCAGTTGTGCTTCGGTTTCCCGCACGGTGCGGCGCAAGGCGGCATCAAAAAACATGATGGCTTCAAAGCGCCGGCGCGCCGGGCCACGCAGAGAGCCAATCACGTATTCATTGGCCAGTTGCTGTTGCAGTTCGGGGTTGCGATAGTTCATGACAGGCAACCCTTGAGCCGCTCCAGCCCACGTCTGCACCAGCTTTTCACGGTGCCCAGCGGCGCAGATAAACGCAGGGCAATTTCGCTGTGCGAGAGGTCGTCAAAAAACGCCATGGCAATCACTTGCCGCTGGATGGCCTCCAGCCGCTTAAGGCATTCGGCAATGCGGCGACTGTCCTGGTTTTGGGCCAGCCGCGCCAGCGGGCCCGGCGCGTCATCTGCCCAGGCTTCAACAATGGTGTCGTCGGCATCCGGGACTTCCAGTTGCGGCTTGCGTAGCCAGTCGATGCAATGGTTGCGCACGATCCGGCTCATCCAGGTCAATGGCTGGCTTTGCGCCGCAGAGTAATCCCCCGCGTGCTGCCAGATCCGGACATAACACTCTTGCATGGCTTCCTCCGCCCAATCCCGTCTACGCAACATACGTAGCACGAGCGCAAACAGTTGCGGCGAAGTCAGCCGATACAGTTGTTCCAGGGCTTTTTCGTCTCCCTGGGCGCAGCGGTGGAGCAGCGGGGCAAGCACTTCAGCCGTGGCAGCGGTCATGGCAAGTCCGTATCGGGGATGCGTATTTGCATCGACCCTGTGTATAGCAGATATCCATCCACTTTTAAGATCACTACACTGCGAACACACACAACAACATCACCGCACCGCTATCCATTTCTCATGAAACTCGTCAAACAAGAATCCTTTTTATTGATTGCCATACTGGCCACGCTTGCTGCTTATGCGTTTGAGCATGCCGCGCTGGCTGGCGGTCAAAGTACTGCGCTGATCGCCTCTGGCCTGATTGTGGCGGCGATTTTGCTGGCCGCGTTGCGGGTAGCCCACCACGCCGAGGTCCTGGCAGAAAAAGTGGGGGAGCCCTATGGCACCATGATCCTGACGCTCTCTGCCGTGCTGGTCGAAGTGGTGATTCTGGCGATCATGACCAGCCACACCCCCTCGCCCACGCTGATGCGCGACACGGTGTATTCCGCAGTCATGCTCGATATCAACGGGATTCTGGGGCTGGCCGCCATTCTGGGTGGGCTCAAACATGGCGAGCAGCCGTACAACGTGGATTCGGGCAATACCTATGTGGTGATGATCCTGACCGCACTGGGTATCTCCATGGTGGTGCCGGAGTTCATTCCGCAAGGCAAATGGCAGGCGTACTCCATCTTCACCATCATCATCATGGTGCTGATGTATGGCATGTTCTTGCGTTTGCAAACCGGTAAGCACAGCTATTTTTTCAGCTACAAATACGGCTCTCGCCGGCCAGTACCGGAAGAGAGCGCCGCCGACGGAGAGCACGGCAACACGCGTACCTCTGCTGCCTTGCTGGTGGCCGGTCTGGTGTTGATTGGCGCCCTGGCGGAGGTCATGTCCAAAACGCTGGATGTGGGCCTGGCCGGCACCGGCTTGCCACCGATCACTGTCGCCCTTGTGGTGGCCGTCATCAGCGCCAGCCCGGAAATCCTCACCGCCTTGCGTTCTGCGCTTGCGAACCGCATGCAGGGCGTGGTGAACATTGCGCTGGGCGCATCGCTTTCTACCGTCATTCTGACTGTGCCGGTGATTGAGGGTCTGGCGCTGATCCGTGGGGAGCCCATCTACATGGCGCTCTCGCCCACGCAAACCGTGATGATGTTGCTCACGTTGCTGGCCGCCACCATCAATCTGCACGATGGTGAAACCAACGCCATTGAAGGGCTGACGCACTTTGTCCTGTTTGCCACTTTCTTGATGCTGGCCGCGCTGGGCATGTAACCCGCCGCCCCATGCCAGGTGAATATGCCAATCCCGCCCTCATCTGCACAGAATGAGGACGGGAAACACGTATAGTGTGGTCCTCAGGATTCATACTTTGTCATCAGGAGCCGGCTTATGATTGCCCTGGCACCGGCGGCAACCCAGTTGCTGCTGATCGACCCGCAAAACGACTTTTGCGACATCCCCGGGGCGGCCCTGCCCGTGCCCGGCGCCAACGCGGACCTGCAACGCGTG
>JASLES010000101.1 GCA_030151005.1 Silvimonas sp. | reverse complement strand
CTGGCGGGACTTCCAGCGAGTTGCTTGAGAGGTTATCGCTGCCAGAACGGTAGTCAACCTTGCTCTGGAAGGGCATTTGGTCAACAGAGGAGCAACCCGCTGCTGCCAGTACGGCAACAAGGGGGATCAAGCGAAACACGTTTTTCATGAGCGGATTCTGTGTCGGGTAATTGTCGGGGACTGGTTATTGCAGGCCAGCGGTGCGAAGCGCATTGCGCACAACGGCCTGCGCACTTTCCGAGAGACGGGTCAGCGGCAGGCGGATGCCATTGCCGATATGGCCCATTTCTTCCAGTGCCCATTTGACCGGGATCGGGTTGGCTTCAACAAACAGATGTTTATGCAGGTCTTGCAGGCGATCGTTAATGGCGCGCGCCTCGGCAATACGACCGGCGTTGGCGGCAACGCACAATTCATGCATCTGGCGCGGGGCCACATTGGCAGTAACTGAAATCACGCCATGACCACCCAGCAGCAAGAATGCAATCGAGGATGCATCGTCACCACTGTAAAGGCCAAAGTCTTTGGGCGCGCGCTTGATCAGGTCTGCGGCGCGTTCCAGGTTGCCCGTTGCATCTTTCAGGCCAATGATGCCTGGCAGTTCGGCCAGACGCAGCACGGTATCGTTTGCCAGATCGGCGACGGTGCGGCCCGGTACGTTATAAAGCAGCGTAGGCAGACCAGACTCTTCAGCAATGGCCTTGAAATGACGGAACAGGCCTTCCTGGGTGGGTTTGTTGTAATAGGGGACAACCGACAAGCCGTATTGGGCGCCGACATCACGGGCCTTTTTCGACAGGTGGATGGCCTCGCGGGTGGAGTTGGCGCCAGTACCGGCAATGACCGGAACGCGGCCGGCGGCTTGTTCAACCACCACGCGGATGATCTCAACGTGTTCATCTACATCAACGGTCGGAGACTCGCCGGTGGTGCCAACTGCGACAAGGCCGTCGGTGCCTTGAGCGATGTGCCAGTCAACGAACTGCCTCAAACGATCAAAATCAAGAGCGCCGTCTTCCTTCATCGGGGTTACGAGCGCAACCAGACTACCTGTCAGCATGTGCAAATACCTGTATTGTCCACTGGAGTTCGTCGACGCAGGATACCCGCTGCCGACGATTATGCAAGCCGCCATTCTAACTGAACCCAGGCCTGCTTGGCATCAAGTGTGAATGGCAGATTTTGTGAGGTGCGAGACAAAGGTGTACTTGATATGTACACCGGTGTGCTGCGATGACTTCAACGCGCGGCCGGGCGGGCGGTGCACCGCCCACCAGTAATACAATCGGTTAACCGAAATTTGAGAAAAAACAAAACTGGAACGCATTTTTGCGCGTAAGTTGTCGCGACTTATTATCGATAATTGCCCCTACAAATTGCATCTATGCGCTTTGCCCGAGGGTAATAAAACGACAATTCAGTAGTAACAGAAGATGGAAATGAAGACCGTTTGTTGCTGTCACATCGCTGCAATAGCGCGCTCTTCATGTATTAAAAAGCATTGCCGATCAGCAACTCAGGCAATTGCGGCAAATGCTTTTTACGCCTGACATTGCACTGGACATAGCACGGTGGAATAATTCGCGTGGGTTTACATGTACCCTGGAAGCGATTACAACACCACAAGGTGCTGCCTGGTGCAGCCTGATTTCTATTAAAAATTTTTCTTATGTATAACAGGAGGCAACATGAACTTGCTGGGCGGATTGCAGCGGTTAGGCCGTTCCTTGCAGCTACCAGTTGCAACGCTGCCGGTGGCCGCATTGCTGTTGCGGCTGGGGCAGCCGGATGTATTCAACCTGCCGTTCATTGCTGAGGCGGGTGGGGCGATTTTTGGTCAATTGGCATTGGTATTTGCCATCGGTGTTGCAGTGGGCTGGTCCAAGGATGATGCAGGTGCTGCGGCGCTTGCTGGTGCCGTGGGTTACCTAATCCTGACCAAAGCCATGGTCGTGATCAACAAGGACGTCAATATGGGCGTGCTGGCCGGTATTCTCTCCGGTCTGGTCGCGGGCGCCATGTACAACCGTTTCCATGCAATCAAGTTGCCGGACTGGCTGGCTTTCTTTGGTGGCAAGCGCTTTGTGCCAATCATTACCGGTTTGACGATGCTGATTCTGGCCGGGATTCTGGGCTATGTCTGGCCACCGATCCAGGGCGTCATCAAAGATGCTGGTGACTGGATGGTGAGCGCGCACGCTCTGGGTGCTGCCGTATTCGCTACCGTAAACCGCCTGCTGATCCCGACCGGTCTGCATCAAGTGATCAACGCGCTGGCATGGTTCCAGATTGGCGACTTCACTTATATGAAAGATGGCGTTTCCACGGTTGCCCACGGTGACTTGAACCGCTTCTTTGCAGGTGATGTGACCGCTGGCCAGTTCATGGCAGGTTTCTACCCGGTCATGATGTTCGGTCTGCCGGGCGCCGCGCTGGCTATGTACCTTGCCGCACCGAAGCATCGCCGTGCCGCAGTTGGTGGCTTGATGTTCTCAGTGGCTTTCACCGCGTTCCTGACGGGCGTGACTGAGCCGCTTGAGTTCTTGTTCATGTTCCTGGCCCCGGCCCTGTACGCGGTTCACGCTGTACTGACTGGTGTATCTGCCTACATCGCCACCATGCTGGATGTACACGCAGGCTTCTCGTTCTCTGCTGGCGCCATCGACTTTGTGTTGATGTCCAAGCTGCCGGCCGCCAAGAACGTCAGCATCCTGCTGATCATGGGTGTGATCTGGTTTGTGCTGTACTTCGTGCTGTTCTCCTTCTTCATCAAGGCGTTCAACCTGAAGACCCCGGGTCGTGAAGATGACCTTCCTGCTGGTGAAGGCGCTGTGCCGGCTCCGGTTGCGGGCGACATGGCTTCGCTGGCTTCCTCCTACATTGCTGTTGTGGGCGGTGCTGCCAACCTGACCGGTATCGACGCTTGCATTACCCGTCTGCGTCTGCAAGTGAATGACTCCAGCATCGTGAACGAAGCTGAAGCCAAGCGTCTGGGTGCTTCTGGCCTGATTCGCCTGAACAAGCAAAACGTACAGATCATCGTTGGCCCGAAGGCTGAAATGATTGCTGACGGTATGCGTCGTCAAGTTGGCGCACCGGCTCCGGTTGCTGCTGCTCCGGCACCGGCTCCCAAGCCTGCCGCTGCTGCACCGGCTCCGGCAGCTCCGGCAGCTCCGGTAGCTCCGGTTGCCGTGCCGACATCGTCCAAGGGTCTGGTACTGGTGGCGCCGCTGACCGGTAATATTGTTCCGCTGGAACAAGTACCTGATGCTGCATTTGCCAGCAAGGCCGTGGGCGAGGGTATCGCCATTCAGCCGACAGGCAAGTTTGTCGTTGCCCCGGCGAGCGGTACGCTGGTCAAGATCTTTAACAGTAATCACGCCTTTGCCCTGGTGGCCGATAGCGGTGCGGAAATCATCGTTCACATCGGTATCGAAACCGTGAAGCTGGGTGGTCAGGGCTTTACCCGTCTGGCCGAGCAAGGTGCTCACGTGAATGCTGGTGATCCGGTGCTGGAACTGGATCTGGAATACCTGGCTGCCAACGCGCAATCGTTGATCAGCCCGGTGGTGATCAGCAACTCTGACCAGTTCTCTGGTCTGGCTGATCTGGCTTCCGGTTCGGTTGAAGCGGGTAAGTCTGCGCTGTATACCGTTGTGAACAAGTAATTGTTCGCTAGCCCCGCGTCTTCTGGCGCGGGGTGGTTATAAAAAGGGGATGGCTGAAAAGCCATCCCCTTTTTGTTTGGCCCGGGCCGGGCGGTTTGCGCTTCATTGGCAGGTCAACCAATAAAAAAAGGCGAACCATGATGGTTCGCCTTTTTGTCTGCAACACTGCAATTGCCGAAGATTCGGCGAATTGCTTGCTTAAGACAGCAGATGCTTCACAGCATCGCGCTCTTCGGACAGCTCCTTGTAGGTGGCGTCCATGCGCGAACGGCTGAAGTCGCTGACGGAGAGGCCTTGTACGATCTCGTACTTGCCGTCCTTGCAGGTGACCGGGTAGCCAAAAATGATGTCGTTGTAGCCGTATTCGCCATTGGCCGGAACACCCATGGTGACCCAGTCGCCTTCCGGTGTGCCCAGTACCCAGTTGCGGATATGGTCGATGGCGGCATTGGCGGCGGAGGCAGCAGAAGACAGGCCGCGTGCCTTGATAATGGCAGCGCCACGCTGTTGTACGGTCGGAATGAATTCAGCTTCCAGCCACTTTTGATCGTTGATCAGTTCGGCAGCGTTCTTGCCGTTGACTTCTGCATGGAAGATGTCCGGGTACTGGGTGGAGGAGTGATTGCCCCACACGGTCAGCTTCTTTACGGCGGTGACTGCATTGCCGGTTTTCTGGGCAATTTGCGTCAGCGCGCGGTTGTGATCCAGACGCATCATGGCGGTGAAGTTGGCCGGGTTCAGATCCGGCGCGTTCTTCATGGCGATGTAGGCGTTGGTGTTGGCCGGGTTGCCGACCACCAGAACCTTCACGTCGCGGCTGGCAACTTCATTCAGGGCGCGGCCCTGAGTGGTGAAGATGGCACCGTTGGCTTCCAGCAGGTCTTTGCGTTCCATGCCCGGGCCACGCGGACGCGCGCCAACCAGCAGGGCAACGTCGGCATCCTTGAAGGCCACTTTCGGATCGTCAGTTTGCACAATGCCAGCCAGCAGCGGGAATGCGCAGTCGTCGAGTTCCATGACCACGCCATTGAGGGCCGGCAGGGACGGGGTAATGTCCAGCAATTGCAGAATCACCGGTTGATCCGGGCCCAGCATCGCGCCGGAAGCAATACGGAACAGGAGGCTATAGCCGATCTGGCCGGCAGCGCCGGTAACGGCAACGCGTACGGGTTTTTTCATTGATTACTACTCCGCGTAAAAGTGGGCGGGTGTCCCGCCATCGACGACAGCGCACGGCTTTGCCTTGCGCGCCATGAAGCAGTGTGTCCGGTTCTCGTCAGTCCGTATGTTGTCATTGTGCGGACGCTACATCTTTTTGAGGGCTTGATCCGGTACTGGACCGGGCTGTACGGAGCCGGACTGTAATTGCAAAGTGGCGAAAGTCTATCATGCACTCCCGTGCAGGTGGTACGTTTTGGCGGCTTGAGCCCGCTATTCGGTGGTTTGTCTTATGTCTTATATAAGACTGTAGTAGACTCCATCGCGACAACATGTTAAAAAGCTGCAAATCATGAAAAAGCTCATAGCCCAATCGCTCTATCAACAGGTGATGCGGGAGGTGCTCAATGATATTGAAACTGGCATGTGGCAAGGCGATGAAGCTCTGCCCAGCGAGCAAGAACTGGCTCAGCGTTTCGGTGTCAGTCAGGGAACCGTCCGTAAAGCGCTGGATGTCCTCGTCGCCAGTGGAGTGTTGTATCGGCGCCAGGGTGTTGGCACGTTTGTCACCGATGCCGGCGACGATCTGGGCGGCATGCGGTTTTCAGCACTCAATGAGCATGCAACCAGAGTGCCCAAGGTAGAAGTGTTGAGCTGCGTGAAAATTCATGCTGGCGAATACCTTGCGGAAGTGCTGAATCTGCGTCGCAGCGCCCCGTTGTGGCAGGTGCGCCGGCTGGTGCGCATTGAAGGTGAAGTGATTGGCGTAGACGAATCCTTGTTGTCTGAGGCGACGTTTCCGGCGCTGGATATGCGGCGCCTGCGGGAGCTGGGCGGCAACATCCGGGCCCTGTGCTGGCGTGATTACCGTGTACGGCTCAAGGGTTGCGATATCCGCTACCGGGCTGTACCTGCAGCGCAAGCAGAGGCCCGCTTGCTGCAGATTGAAGTGAATGAGCCAGTGTTGCAGGTGATCCGGCTCTCCAAAGATTTTGAAGACGTGCCGCAAGTGTGGAGTGCGGCATGGTTTTGTAGCGAAAAATACGCGCTGCAATCAGTAGAAATGATCGGTTAAACCAGCCAGGCCAGGATGGCCTCTTGCAAGAGGTTACAGGGCGGGGTGGTGGCAAGCGGTCAATGGTTTGTATCGAGGTTGTTCGTATTGCTGAAAAGTGAAATGAACAATCTGAACGATGCAGTGGATGGTAGTAACGGTTCTCAAACTTGTGAGTCAAAAAGAAGGATTTGTGCGTATGAGTCAAACAAGACCCAAGCACCTCGCGTTGTGGCAGATCAGATTGCCCATACCGGGGATAGTCTCGATTCTGCATCGTGCCAGCGGTGCACTGATGTTTGTCGCGATTCCGTTCATCCTCTATGCCCTCTCAGGTTCCTTGTCTTCTGCGGAACACTTTGAAGCGTTCCGTGCCTGTATCGCCAATCCTCTCGTCAAATTGTTGTTGCTGGTGGTGCTGTGGGGCTTCTTGCATCACGCCTGTGCCGGCATCCGTTTCCTGCTGCTGGATATCCATAAAGGTCTGGACCTGGCAACGGCTCGACTGACCGCCAAACTGGTGCTGATCGTGAGCCTGGCGCTGACTGTGATCATCGGGGGGCTGACATGGTAAATCGCCACGTTATCGGCGCGCACTACGGTTTGCGCGACTGGCTGGTGCAGCGTGTTACGGCCGTCATCATGCTGGTGTACACCTTGGGCATCGTTCTGTTTTTGCTGGCCGCCCACAATCAGGGTTTTGATGGCTGGAAAGCACTGTTCGCCTGTACCTGGGTCAAAGTGCTGACCCAGGTCACCGTTTTTGCGCTGCTTTGGCACGCATGGGTTGGCGTGCGGGATATCTGGATGGATTACATCCAGTCCGCTGGCTTGCGTCTGACCATGCACGTGCTCACCCTGTTGTGGCTGGTGGGTAGCCTTGTTTATTCCGTTAAAGTGGTGTGGGGTGCCTGATGTCTGTTCCCGTTCGCAAATTTGATGCAGTCATTGTCGGTGCCGGTGGCGCCGGTCTGCGCGCCGCCCTGCAATTGTCTGAAGCTGGCCTGAAAACCGCCGTGCTCTCCAAGGTGTTCCCGACGCGTTCCCACACGGTTGCAGCACAAGGCGGTATCTCCGCCTCGCTGGGCAACGTGCAGGAAGACAAGTGGGAATGGCACATGTACGACACCGTGAAGGGGTCGGACTGGCTGGGGGATCAGGACGCGATCGAATTCATGTGCCGTCAGGCACCAGAAGTCGTGGTTGAGCTGGAACACTTCGGCATGCCGTTTGACCGCCTGGAAAACGGCAAGATTTATCAGCGTCCGTTCGGCGGCCACATGGCCGAATTCGGCAAGACCCCGGTACAGCGTGCCTGTGCTGCGGCTGACCGTACCGGTCACGCCATGCTGCACACGCTGTATCAGCGCAACGTGCGCGCCAATACCCAGTTCTTTGTGGAATGGATGGCGCTGGATCTGATCCGCGATGCCGATGGCGACGTGATCGGTGTAACCGCGCTGGAAATGGAAACTGGCGAAACCTACGTGCTGCATGCCAAGGCCGTCTTGTTTGCCACCGGTGGCGCAGGCCGTATCTATTCGGCCTCGACCAACGCCTTTATTAATACGGGTGATGGTCTGGGTATGACGGTGCGTGCCGGCATCCCGCTGGAAGACATGGAGTTCTGGCAATTCCACCCGACCGGTGTGGCCGGCGCGGGCGTGCTGATTACCGAAGGCGTGCGCGGCGAGGGCGGTATTTTGCTCAACGCTAATGGCGAGCGCTTTATGGAACGTTATGCGCCGAATGCCAAGGATCTGGCATCGCGTGACGTGGTTTCCCGCGCCATGGCGCTGGAAATTCTGGAGGGCCGTGGTTGTGGCAAAGAAAAAGACCACGTGCTGCTCAAGCTCGATCACCTGGGTCCGGAAATCATCAATCACCGCCTGCCGGGTATTCGCGAAATCGCCATCAAGTTTGCCGGTGTGGATCCAATCAAGGACCCGATTCCGGTTGTGCCAACCACCCACTATATGATGGGCGGTATTCCGGCCAACTATAAGGGTGAAGTGGTCGCACCGCAGGGCGATAACCCGGAAGTGCGTGTCAACGGTTTCTACGCAGCGGGCGAGTGCGCATGTGCATCGGTTCACGGTGCCAACCGTCTGGGAACCAACTCGCTGCTGGATCTGGTGGTGTTCGGCAAG
>JASLES010000099.1 GCA_030151005.1 Silvimonas sp. | reverse complement strand
CGGGCCGGTGGGGCGTACGCTGTTTATGTTTTCGCTCCCGGTGCTGGGCAGCAACGTGCTGCAGTCGCTCAATGCCTCGATCAACTCGATGTGGGTCGGGCATTACCTGGGCGAAGCGGCGCTGACAGCCACCTCCAACGCCAATATCGTGTTGTTCTTTTTGCTGGGCGTCGTGTTCGGGCTGTCGATGGCCAACACCATTCTGGTTGGTCAGGCCGTGGGCGCGCGCAATATGGACCAGGCAAGGCGCGTGGTGGGCACCAGCGCCACATTCTTTGTGGTGGTCTCCGTCTTGCTGGCGCTCGCCGGGGTGATCCTGACGCCACATATTCTGGATGCCATGGGCACGCCGGCAGACGCCCGTCCCTATGCCGTGGCGTATTTGCGGGTGATCTTCATCGCCGTGCCCTTCATGTATTTGTACAACGTGATGATGATGACGCTGCGCGGCACGGGTGACTCTCGCACGCCGTTCTGGTTCATGCTGCTTTCGGCGGTGACGGACATCATCCTCAACCCGGTGCTGATCTTTGGCTGGGGGCCGTTTCCCAAAATGGGCATTGCCGGCTCCGCCACCGCCACGCTGATAGCGCAAAGCGGCAGCCTGATCGCCATGATGTGGTTTCTAAAACGCCGCAAATACTTTTTGTTGCTGGGGCGGCATGAATTGCATTACCTCAAGCCGGACCCGGCCATCTTGCGGGCGCTGATCTTCAAAGGGCTGCCGATGGGCTTGCAGATGCTGGTGATTGCGTCTTCCGCCATTGTCATGATCAGTCTGGTGAATGCGCATGGTTCAACCGTGACCGCCGCGTATGGCGTGGCCTCGCAATTGTGGAACTACATTCAGATGCCGGCGCTGGCGCTGGGGGCCGGGGTGTCATCCATGGTGGCGCAGAACGTCGGTGCGGGGCTGTGGGATCGGGTATCCCGTATTACGCGGGTGGGCGTGCTGTTCAATTTTCTGATGACGGGTGCGCTGGTCACGTTGTTACTGCTGCTGGATCACCTGGTGCTGGGTTTGTTCTTGCCCGATGACGCCACCGCCATGGGCGTGGCCCGCCATATTGACTGGATTGTCTCCTGGTCGTTCATCTTGTTTGGCGTGACCATTGTGCTGTTTGCCACCGTGCGGGCTACTGGCGCGGTGGTGGCGCCGCTGGTGATTCTGATCATTGCCATGTGGCTGACCCGCTTGCCCTTTGCCTCGTTGATGAGTGCCCATATGGGGCAAGAGGCCATCTGGTGGAGTTTCCCGGTGGGCTCGGTGGTGTCGCTGACCCTGGCTTTGTTGTACTACCGCTTTGGCGGCTGGCGCAAAGCGCGCATGGTCGTGCCGCCCACGCCGGTTGCCGGGAATGCGGTGACGGCCAAATGAGCACATTGCGGTATCTGGCCGGGTATCCGGCTGAACTGGTTACGCGGGTGGCGCATTTGCTGGAAAACGGCGAACTGGGCCCCTGGCTGACCCAGCGCTATCCGGATCGCAACGCCATCCAGACCGATAAAGCGCTGTATGACTATGTCACTGACCTGAAACAGCGCTATCTGAAAAACGCGCCGCAGCCCGCGCGGGTGCAGTATGACAACCAGCTGGATCTGATTGGCGGCACGCTGGGGACCAACACGTTTGCCTCACGCGTGCAGGGCGGCAAGCTCAAGCGCAAAAACGAGATCCGCATTGCCACGCTGTTCCGGGAAACCCCGCCCGAGTTCCTGAACATGATCGTGGTGCATGAACTGGCGCATCTGAAAGAGAAAGAGCACAACAAAGCCTTCTACCAGTTGTGCTGCCACATGCAGCCAGACTATCACCAGCTGGAATTTGACTTGCGCGTCTGGCTCACCCTGCGTGAGGCGGCCTGAGCCAGTCAGCCAACAAAAAAGCCCGGTATGCACCGGGCTTTTTCAATCAACACGCAGATTTAGCGTATTAAACGCTTAGTCTTTCGGGTTGATGTTGTTGATGACGAACTTCACGCCCGGCACCTTTTCAGCGATCTGGCCGGCTTCGGCCATTTGTTCGCCGTGATCCACGGTACCGTCGATAGAAACTTCGGCTTTCTTGGCGGTGACCACCAGGTTGAACGGCTTCAGGTTGGCATCGGCGTCCAGCGCGGCCTTCACGGCAGCAGCCAGTTGCTCGTCGGTCGGTGCAGCAGCGGCAGCAGCATCAGCGGCCATGGCGGCTGTTGCAGTGAAAGAGGTGCCAACAACCAGGGCGGCAGCGATCAGTGTACGTGCGAGCAGTTTGTTCATTTCTTTTTCCTTGTCACAAGACCGGATGAATAAGAGCAGTTGAAAGCGGATCGGCGTGCGCGAAACGCGCGCAGGGATTTCCGACTCAGGCGGAAATGTATGAATCAATCATTGCGATTTCATGACAACTTCCCGGAAACCAGAAATAAAACGACGAGCGCGCCCACGGCCAAACCTGGCTTGACTTGCCGAAAAGCCTTGCCCGGCAAGGGTTAGCGGCGTTCCAACATAAAAAAACAGCGGCCGTAGCCGCTGTTTTGGAACACACGTAACAAAGCGCAATTTTGCGGCAGTTCAGTTGGTCTGCATCACATTGATGTGGTTGGTTACGCCAGTCACACCACTCACGCTTTTTGCGATCTCTGCGGCTTTGTCAGCCTGACCTTGTTCCTGAACAGAGCCAAAGAGCGTGACAGTGCCACTGCTTTCCCGTACGCCCAGGTTAAACGTGCGCAGCGTAGCATCCTTGCTCAGTGCAGCCTTCACTTGTCCTGCCAGCGAGTCCGCCGTTTGCAGGTGATTCACCACGCTTTTCACGCCCGGCACCTTGCTGACGGTATCGGTGATCTTGTCAGACTGATCTTTGTTGGCCACCCACCCGTTGAGCGTGATGACGCCCTTCTTGTTGCTGACCTTGACCTTGGAGGCACCCAGGGACGGGTCCGCTTTCAGTGCCTGCTTCACCTGTTTGGTGACAGAGGGCGCGGCGGTGACTGCGGGTGTGCCCTGCGGGGTATCGCCCTCGGCGCTCGCCAAACCGGATACGGCGCTCAAGCCCAGTGCCAGGGTAATGCAAAGCGTGGAACGGCGAAGTAGTTGCTTTAACATTTTTTGTTTCCTTATGAGACCCGAACGAAAGTTGGTTTTATGGGCGCGATCCCTCCAGAACGGCTGTGAATGCATTGATCACTCCCAAAAGTATGCATAGAGCATGCCGTCGGGCAGGCAAACCCATTTGTAGGATCGCAGACATAAAAAAACAGCGGCCAAAGCCGCTGTTTTTTTGCATACCGGCCAAACCGGTCTGTGGATGCGTCCGATCAGTGCGGGTGAGCCACGTTGATCAGGTTCTTCACCGAGGTCACGCCGCTCACGCCCTTGGCGATGGTTTCAGCGCGCTCAGAGTCATCCTGTTCTTGCACAGAGCCGAACAGCGTCACTTCGCCGTTGTTTTCCTTCACGCCCAGGTTAAAGGCATGCAGGGTGGCATCCTTGTTCAGGGCGGCTTTGACCTGGCCAGTCAGCGAATCAGCGGTGACGATGTGGTTCACCACGCTCTTCACGCCATCGACCTTGCCCACGGCATCAGCAATCGCTGCAGACTGATCCTTGGTGGCAGCGGAACCGCTCAAGGTGATCACGCCTTTCTTGTTCTTGACCTTGACTTTGGAGGCGCCAAGGGCCGGGTCTTTCAGCGCCTTTTTGACCTGCGAGGTCAAAGATGGCTTGGCGGTACTCGCTGCGGTCGCAGCCTCACCGTTTTCGCCATTCGCGCCATCAGCCCATGCCGACGTAGCGGTCACGCTCAAGCCCAGACCGAGTGCCAGTGCCAGTGTGGTGCGCACAAGAAGCTGCTTCATTCTTATTCCCTCTCATTGGAAGATCATTGTGGTGGCAAGGGCCCGACTCATACGGTTTGGCGGGCAAACTTTTATCGAGCCCAGACTTATGCATAGGACATGTTACTGACACGTCAAACTTATTTAATGACCCATAGGTGAGGGACGGCAGTCATCCTTTTGACAGCCTGGAAAAAGTTAACAAAAAAGGCTGCCCCGATCAGGGCAGCCTTTTTCTCCATATCAACAGCAATCAATAGCTCAGTGGCGCGTGGTTTTTACTTTGTAGCGGTAACCCAGCCACATGATGAACAGCCACGCTGGTACCAGATAAGCCGAGACATCCAGCCCGGGTGTAAACAGCAAAATACCCAGAATCATCAGCATGAAGGCCAGACAGATCCAGTTACTGAGCGGAAACCAGAACGAGCGGAACACGATCGTTTCGCCCCTGGCATCCATCGCCCGGCGAAACTTCATATGCGTCAGGCTGATCAGCGCCCAGTTGATCACCAGCGCCGCGACCACCAGGGCCATCAGCACATCCAGCGCACGCGCCGGAATCACGTAGTTGATGATCACGCAGGTAAAGGTGGCCAGCGCAGACAGCAAGATCGCCGCCACCGGTACGCCACGACGGTTCACTTTGAGCAATGAACGCGGCGCATTGCCTTGTTCTGCCAGGCCGTAAAGCATGCGGCTATTGGCGTAAACGCTGCTGTTGTAGACCGAGAGCGCGGCGGTGAGCACCACAATATTGAGAATATTGGCGGTCAGCCCTTCACCAATCTGCGAGAAGATCATCACAAACGGGCTACCGCCAGCGGCCACTTTGCTCCACGGATAGAGCGACAGCAGCACAGTCAGTGCGCCAATGTAAAAGATCAGAATCCGGTAAATGACCTGGTTGACCGCCTTGGGAATACTCTTGCGCGGGTCTGCCGCCTCTGCGGCGGTGATGCCAATCAGCTCCAGCCCGCCGAAAGAGAACATGATCACCGCCAGCATCATAAAGAGGCCGCCAAAGCCGTGCGGGAAGAAGCCGCCATCGTTCCACAGATTGCTGAAACTGGCCTGCGGGCCACCCTGACCACTCAGCAAGAGGTAGCCGCCGAACACAATCATGGCAATCACGGCGACCACTTTGATGATGGCAAACCAGAACTCCATCTCGCCAAACAGTTTGACGTTGGCCAGATTCACCGCATTGATCGCCACAAAAAACACCAGTGCCGAGACCCAGGTGGGAATATCCGGCCGCCAGAACTCAATGTATTTCCCGACCGCCGTGAGTTCCGCCATGCTGACCAGCACATACAGTACCCAGTAGTTCCAGCCGGACAAAAAGCCGGCAAAGTCGCCCCAGTACTTATAGGCAAAGTGGCTGAACGTGCCGGCCACAGGCTCTTGCGCCACCATTTCGCCCAGTTGGCGCATGATCAGAAACGCAATAAAACCGCCAATGGCATAGCCCAGAATCATGGATGGGCCAGCGGCCTTGAGTACGCCCGCCGAGCCCAGAAACAGCCCGGTGCCAATGGCCCCACCCAGCGCAATCAGCTGGATATGCCGGTTTTTCAGGCCACGTTTGAGGCCCTCTTGTGATGTGGATGTATCCAAAACAGGTTTCCTGCAAATCCGGTGGAGTACCGGAACAATCAAACAATCAAATCGAGAACTACGGATCGCAACAAAAAAACACGGCCAGGCAAACACCTGGCCGGCTTTGACTTTGGCACGCAGCCAGTGCTGCCTCAAGTCGGGATATCGATTATCTACCGCGTTTCTAGCGGTTATTCTGAAACTGCTGTGACCTTGATCAAGACCTGGCCATCTACATCGACAGTCATGCCAGGACGAATCTTGTTGGTCTTGCGCAGTTCCTGCACGCCATCGACCTTGACTACGCCGCTGGCGACCAGGGCCTTGCCGGCGCCGCCGCTATCAACAACCCCGGCAATTTTCAGTAAATCGTTCAGGGCGATGTATTCGCTATCGATCTCGACTTCGAGCATGTGCATGGTGTGGCCCGCAAAAAAAAGAATGTTAACAGCACAGGCCGGCGGCAGACGCGCTGCCGGGCCGTATGTCCGGGGGATAAATCACGTTTCAGGCAGGCTGCGCCAGGATCGACATGGCCACGGCTTCTGCCACCTTGATACCGTCCACGCCGGCCGACATGATCCCGCCAGCGTAACCGGCACCTTCGCCCGCCGGGTACAGACCGCGCGTGTTCAGGCTTTGCAGCGACTCATTGTCGCGGCGGATGCGCACCGGGGACGACGTCCGGGTTTCTACGCCCGTGAGCACTGCGTCATGCATATCAAAGCCCTTGATCTGGCGGCCAAAGGCCGGCAGAGCCTCGCGGATGGCGCTAATGGCAAACTCCGGCAGCACGGTGTCCAGGTTGGTCAGATGCACGCCCGGCGTGTACGAAGGTTGCACACTGCCAAAGTCTTTGGAGGGCTTGTTGGCAATAAAATCGCCCACCAGTTGGCCCGGCGCGCTGTAGTTGCTACCGCCCAGCACATAGGCGGCGGATTCTAGCTTGCGCTGGAATTCCACCCCTGCCAGCACGTGACCCGGGTAGTCCCGTTCCGGACTGATATCGACCACAATGCCGGCGTTGGCATTGCGCTCGTTGCGCGAATACTGACTCATACCATTGGTGACCACGCGGCCTGGTTCCGATGCCGCCGCCACCACAGTGCCGCCCGGGCACATACAGAAGCTGTACACCGCACGGCCGTTGCTGGCGTGATGCACCAGCTTGTAATCCGCCGCACCCAGAATCGGGTGACCGGCGTTGGGGCCAAAGCGCGCATTGTCGATCAGGGATTGTGGGTGCTCGATCCGGAAACCCACGCTGAACGGTTTGGCTTCCATATACACATTGCGATCAAACAGCACCTGGAAGGTATCGCGCGCGGAGTGGCCCAGGGCCAACACCACGTGATCGGTCTCGATGATCTCGCCCGTCTGGGTCTTTACACCGCGCACTTGCTGGTTGCCGTCGGCGGTTTTTTCCACGATCAGATCATCCATGCGGGTCTGGAAGCGGATTTCCCCGCCCAGTTCAATGATCTTCTCCCGCATGGTTTCCACCATGCCCACGAGGCGGAACGTGCCAATGTGCGGCTTGGACACATACAGAATTTCTTCCGGCGCGCCGGCCAGCACAAACTCGTGCAGCACTTTGTCACCGTGGTGCCGATGATCCTTGATCCGGCTATAGAGCTTGCCGTCAGAGAACGTGCCCGCGCCGCCTTCGCCAAATTGCACATTGGATTCCGGGTTCAGTTCACGTTTGCGCCACAGGCCCCACGTATCTTTGGTCCGCTCACGAACGGCTTTGCCGCGCTCCAGCACAATGGGTTTGAAGCCGGTCTGCGCCAGGATCAGCGCGGCAAACAGGCCACAGGGCCCCAGACCGACCACCACGGGGCGGTGTTTGAGATTGTCTGGCGCAAACCCGACGGGTTTGTAGCTGGTGTCCGGCGTGACGCTGACTTTGGTGTCGTTCTTGAAACGCTTGAGCAGCGCGGCCTCGTTGCGGACTTCTACATCCACCGTGTAAATCAGCAGGATGTTGGCTTTTTTGCGGGCGTCGTAGCTGCGCAGGTAAATGGAATGGCTGATCAGGTCATCGGCCTTGATCCCCAACCGGGCCACGATGGCGGCGGGGAGTTCTTCTGGCGTGTGATCCAGGGGCAGTTTGATTTCATTCAGTCGCAGCATACGGTTCTATCCAGACAAAAGTGGCGGCCAGCGCAGCCGCAAACCCGCGATTGTACCGGATGCCGCGCCCACGCCGGGTTTGGGGCGACATGCGCGACTGGCCTGGTATTTGTCACGCTCGTCACACCCGGCCCGCATAGAACTTTGACGCAACTCTATGGCCCATTATGATCTTTTGTATCAAGCGGCTTTTAGAACATTGAAAAAGGGGAAACCATGCTGCGTCTGATCGGCAATATTCTGTGGTTTGTACTGGGTGGCGTCTGGATGGCGCTGGGCTGGTGGCTGGCCGGCCTGATCATGTTGGTGACCATTGTCGGTATTCCGTGGGCCAAAGCGTGTTTTGTGATTGGCGGTTTTGCACTGTGGCCCTTTGGCCGGGAAGCCGTCAGCCGGCGGGATGTGAATGGCCGGCACGACATTGGCACCGGCGCGCTGGGTTTTCTGGGTAATGTGATCTGGTTTGTCTTTGGCGGCTGGTGGCTGGCCATTGGTCACGTGCTGTGCGCCGCGGCCAACTTCATCACCATCATCGGCATCCCGTTTGGTATCCAGCACCTGAAACTGGCGCTGATTGCGCTGGCCCCCATCGGCCAGACCGTGGTGGAGAAAGACCGCATGTTCTCCATGCGCGGCTAGATCATCCTCTGCCGCCAGGCGGTGTCATAAACGGGCGCGCTGCACGACTCTAACGGTATCGAACACTCACAGAGCCTTGCCATGCGCCCGTTACCTTTTCCACTGACCCACCTGCTCGCCAGCCTCGCGCTGGCGCTGTTGCCTGCAACCCAATCTCTGGCGGCCGCCTGCCAGGCGCAAAGCGGCACCCACCGCGCCGCGCTGGTGCAACTGTTCACCTCTGAAGGCTGTTCAGATTGCCCGCCCGCCGACACGCGCCTGAATGCGCTGAACAGCGCTACCAGCGCCCAAAGCGGCCCCATCGTGCCCTTGGCGTTCCACGTGAACTATTGGGATGACCAGGGCTGGCGTGACCTGTTTGCCGACCCTGCCTATGGCGATATGCAAGAATGGATGGTCCACGCCACTGGTGGCCGCGTGGTCTACACGCCCCATTTCTTTATCAACGGTACGCCCTTGCTGGACTGGCGTAGCCGGCTGGATGGGTTGATGAGCCAGAACACCAGCCAGAATGCCCCGGCTGGCCTGTACGTCAGCGCTACCCCACAACCCGGTAACCGGCTGGCGATCTCGGTCAAAGCCAGTGGCTTGAAGCCAGACGCCAACCTGCAACTGCGGGTGGCCGTGGCGGAAAGCGGCCTCGTCTCGCACGTGATTGCCGGAGAAAACAGCGGCGCCACCCTAACCCACGCCCACGTCGTCCGCGCCATGACCCCGGCGCTACCCGTTCATGCAGACGGCGCAGTGCAAACCACGCTGGCCGTGCCGGCATCCACCGGCAAACAAGTGCGCGTGGTGGCGTGGCTGCAAAACCCGCAAACGGCGGAGGTTATCCAGGCCGTCAGCACGGCAGACTGCGTGCGTTGATCCAGCATGCGCGCTCATTTGCCCTTGGGCTTGTTCAACGCTGCCGCAGCCTGAAACAAGGCCTTCAAACCTGCCTCGTCCAGCGTTGCATCTTGCTTGAAATCAATCGCCCGCCGCGCGTTGCCTTCCAGGCTGGAATTAAACAACTGCTTGGGGTCTGCCACCGTCGCACCCTTGGGGAAAGTCAGCTTCACCGCCGCCTTGTATGACTCTCCGGTGCAGATGATGCCGTTGTGCTCCCACACCGGCACCGCCCATTTCCAGGTCTCCACCACCTCCGGAATCGCCTCATGCATCAACGCACGCAGCCTGGCGAGTGTTTCACCACGCCAGTCGTTCAGTTCGGCAATGCGCTCGTCGATCAGTACGGACGCAGGCCGGTTCGGGTCACCGCTGGTTTTGTGCATGGCCGTTTCCTTTAGCATTGATCGACGTGCACCCTGGCAGGTGCGGTGCATTTTTAAGATGCGTGTTGGCAGATACTCAAGCGTTGTACCCCAAATTCGGCGCCAAATCCCGCTCAGCCTGCTCCACAGAAACCCCACGCCGCGCCGCGTAATCTTCCACCTGATCCTTGGCAATCTTCCCCACCGCAAAGTACTGCGCCTGCGGGTGGCTGAAGTAGAAGCCGCTGACGGCGGCCGTGGGTAGCATGGCGTAGCCTTCGGTCAGGGTCATGCCGATGCTGTTGGCGTCCAGTACGCGGAACAGGTCGGTTTTGGTGGTGTGGTCCGGGCAGGCAGGGTAGCCGGGGGCGGGGCGGATGCCGGTGTATTTCTCGTCCGTCAGTTCGTCCACGCTCAGGGTTTCGTCCGGTACGTAACCCCAGATTTCCTTGCGCACTTTGCGGTGCATGTATTCGGCAAAGCCTTCGGCAAAGCGGTCGGCCAGGGCTTTCACCATGATGGCGCTGTAGTCGTCGTTGGCGTCTTCAAAGCGCTTCACGTGCGGTTCAATGTTCAGGCCGCCGGTCACGGCAAAGGCGCCAATGTAGTCGGTTTTGCCGCTGTCTTTGGGGGCGATGAAGTCGGCCAGTGCCCAGTTGGGTTTGCCTGCGGCTTTAGCGTTTTGCTGGCGCAGGGTGTGCCAGGCCATCAGTTTTTCACCGGTTTGCGGGTCGTACACTTCAATATCGTCGCCCACGCTGTTGGCGGGCCACAGGCCGATCACGCCAGATGCGGTAATCCAGTTCTCGGCAATCATT
>JASLES010000092.1 GCA_030151005.1 Silvimonas sp. | reverse complement strand
GAAATCCAGATGGCCAGCACGCCAAGCAAGGTCGAGAGCATCGCCACGATCAGGGTGGTGTCTGTCCAGGGCACGTTTGGCAACTGATGCAGGTTGGTGGCGAAACGCTGGATAAAAAACCCGCTTGCAACCAGCGTGACGACACCGGCCAGAAGTTGTTTCTTGCGCCTGGCCAGAATGTCGCTCAAACGCATGCGCTGCTCTGTACCCGGCTGTGGCAGCGGGAAGAATGGCTCACTGGCGGGCCTCATATAACGCAAGGGTTCTCTGCGCAACCACGCTCCAGGAGAACTGTTCGGCAATCGCACGGCGGGCTTGCTGGATAAACAGCTCCCGCTGCGGGGCCGACCAATTGGTCACTTCGGTGATCTTGTCCGCCCATTGCTGCGGCGCCTGGGCCTGCAGCAAAAAACCGGTCGTGCCATCCAGCACGGCATCGACAATGCCTTCGATATTGCTGGCCAGTAGCACCCCACCATCGGCAGCAGCCTCGACTGCGGTCAGGCCAAAGCCCTCCATGTCGTTGCCCCCGGTGGGCACATTGGGCATTACGACAGCAATTGCGGTGCGCCGCAAGATAGCCAACTCCTCGCGGGACACAAACTCACGGTATTCAATGCGGCGGCTCTGGCGTAATGCGGCCAGCTCGGTTTCATCCCAGTTTTTGCCAACGGCAATAAACCGCACAGGCTCGGGCAACAAGGGCAACACCTGCTGGGCAAACCAGCCGGCCCCCTTGCGTTTGACCAATCGCCCAACAAACAGGATGAACGGTGTGGCAGTGTGATCTGCAGCAGGCAGGCTGGCGGGGGCATCGACCCCCAGCGGCACGACGGCAACATGTTCAAACCCTGCCTCACGGCATAAGGTTGCGGTTGCGCCAGAAATTGCCAGAATCTGTACGGACTGGCCCACAAGACGCACGCCCATGCTGAGATAGCGGGCGTACACCCACGGCAAAACACCTTTGCGGCGCCCGTAGATCACATCAAGACCGTACGCAGTGATAGCGATCCCTGACGCGCTGCGTCCCAGCCGTGCCACCACGGCCAGCGGCCACAGTACCAGGTCGCCCAGGTGAATCACATCCACCTTGCAGGAAAACAGCACACGTGCGGCGGTCAGCATGAACCGCGCCAGCGTGGTCAGCCGTGGTGGTTTGCCATTGGCCTGCCCAGGCAGGGCAAGCACTTGCAGATCGCAGCGCGTCGCCAGTTCACGCGTGATGGTTTCTGCATAGGTTTCCATCCCCCCTACTGCTGGCGCCCATTTTCTGGACACAAACAACACTCTTAACGACATCGACCATCCCGATCGCAAACAATGCTGCGGCATGAGGTATCCAGTCCTGCGGCAATCAGACCGGGCCACCCACCGAATATTTATGAGTCCGCTGGAAACGATACGCGTCTATTTCCCGCACCGAGACAAGACGGGTAATGGCCGGGGTAAAGGCCGGAGGAGCAACGCGTGATCGGGTCGGCATTGCCGCTTTGCCGGACTTCATCCCGTAGCGGATTTCTTCCAGAATCTTGCGATTGGCAGCCATTAACTCGGCAATGAATGCGATCAGAAACAACTGAAAGCCCATGCCCAGCAGCACGCTAGCCAGCAACAAGGACTGGATGTGCCCTTGCCCATGGCCATCCAGAAAGAACCAGAGAAAACGCGCGCCGATCAAGCCGCCAGCGACAAACAAGGTCGCGCCAATCGAAGCAAAAAAGCGGAAAGGCCGGTAAATCATGAAGATGCGCACGATGGTGATCAGACTGCGCGTAATGTAAGACAACGTGCTTTTCACCAGCCGCGACGGGCGCAAATCTTCATTCACCCGGATTGGCACAGACTTGACCGCCATTTTCTTCTGGCCGGCCTGGATGATGGTCTCCAGGGTATAGGTGTAGTCGCTGAATACCATCATGCGCTGGGCCGCTTTGCGAGACAGTGCCCTGAAACCGCTGGGCGCATCCGAGATATCGGTCTTGCTTACCCGGCGCACCACCCAGCTACCGAGCTTTTGCAGCATTTTTTTGGCAAAAGAAAAGTGACTGATCGTCGAAATGGGCCGCGCACCCACGACGAGATCCGCTTCGCCATTGAGAATAGGCTGCACCAGGAGTGGAATATCATCAGCGTTGTACTGGTTGTCTGCGTCCGTATTGACGATGACATCCGCTCCCTGCGCCAGACAGGCATCCAGCCCGGTCATGAACGCACTTGCCAGACCCATATTGCGCGCATGCTGCACCACGTGGTCAACACCCAGTGCCCGGGCGATCTCTGCGGTATTGTCGCTACTGCCATCATCGACAACCAGCCATTCCACCACGTCAAACCCCGAAACCTCCCTTGGCAGCGCCTGCACTGCCACTTTCAGGGTTCCCGCTTCGTTATAACAGGGGAGTTGTATGAGGAGCTTCAATTTTCGCTTCTCCACTCAACGCCGGTTTCAAAAACCCGGCTGCACGTTGTTCATTCTGGTTGATCTTCGCAAACCACCCGCCCTCTGCGACGCCCGCGCCGATGATCGGCAGGAAAGATCCCGAAAACCACTTTATGTCTACTTAAATATCACTCAATTCTGCTATATGTCAAAAAAATGACAGCGCATTAAAATTTGTAAAAATCAAACACTTTATGCGAATCCAACAGATAAAAGGTTATTCGTCAAAAAGCCCAATCCAGCTACCCAGTCCGGATTTACGATGCATGCCTTCCATTTAGCGGATCAGCAATGGCCAATAAACCTGTCAAGGAAGCGTCAACGGCAGATCTTGCCTGGTGGTTGACATGGGCAAATGAGCGCGCAATTACCAAACGCATATAACAACAACATCTAAAATCCGAACGTTCGTTTTAAAACTCGATATGCGCGTGGTTGGCTAAAACAGGAGCAATGCAAGGGCAATCTCCGGCCCAATCTTTTCTTAAACCGGAAGACAGTGCGTTCCTTACCACCTTCTGGTGGCAGCACCGGGTGTTTAATTCGGAATCTGAATGGGGATGCTGGGCGAAGTCCGCTTAAGCAGCAAGGGGTGGCGCCATATTGGGCTGCTTCACTATTCTGTCGGCTCTGGATAAGGGCATCTGCGCCCAGGGTGCCGCCTTCCGACGACCCGTGACGTCATGGGCGCAACGTCATTTTAATTTGTAACGACGTAAGAAATGACTGGAGTGCCTGATTTTTCGACTTGCACTCAGCCCCGCCGCCCTGGTTCGTTGCAATACTCAAACACTTGCACACATGGCTTTCGGGTGCTCGAGATACTTACATTACAATACTGGCCGACATATACCGTATACAAAATAAACAAAGTCGACCCCATCATGTTTACAAGCAATATCCAATCCTGGCCATGGCCCGCCAGACAAGAGTACCGCCCCGCCGCATCTTATGTACCGTTGATCTTTACGCTGATTACTTGCTGTATTTATCTATTTTCCTTCCTGATTTACTACCGTAATTTCTCGATCGTTTATACCGACCCGGATCAACTGGTTGTCGCTGAAGCGGCGAAAATCTACGCATCGTTACGACTGCCGGAGCCATTCTTTTTCGGCCAGAATTATCTGCTTTTGATCGAATCCATGCTCAGCGCACCCCTGGTGGCACTGGGAATCCGGGCAGACATGGCCACACTGTTTGTCGCGGGGTTACTGTTCTACACGCCATTTATCATGGCGGTGTACTTTGTCAGTAAATACCGCCACCCGCGTACTGCAGCATGGTTTCTGGTTTTCCCGCTGTTGCTTGATCCAAAATACAACCTGGTCGCCCTGATGCCCCGGGGGTTTATCGGCTCGGTAGGCACAGGCGCAATTGCCTTGATGATTTTTGTGGTCTCCAGCAATCGTAAATGGCAATTTCTTTGTACATTGATACTTGGTATTGCCGCTGCTGCTTATACGCCATCCATTATGTATGCGCCGTTACTGCTATTAAATTCACGACGCGCCGACACATTGAGATACATTTTCTTTTTTCTGATCGGGTTTGGATTGGTCAAAATCGGGAATGTATTCTATGCAATGCACCCGGAATATCTGGTCGCCAGCGCATGGCCCTTGCAATTTTCGGTGCACAGATTTTTCACTTCACTGAATCTCTCCACAATTTCGCCATTGCTACTGTCAGCGCCAGTAACGGGAACCCTGCTGGTCTATTCGCTTTCACTCCGAAATACCCGGATCGAACAGATCAAATTGTGGCGGTTGATTGGCGCAATTTCAGGTGTGGCAATCGTTTGTCTACTCGCCTTGTCCAGCCCTAAAATTGACGATGCTGGAGATTCCGTTTACTTCTCCGGTATCCGCTTTTTCCTGCCCTTGCCGTTTTGCATCCTGGCGGCGCTTGCCTGGCTGGCATTGCAATCACCCAAATCAGCTGAAGACACCAACAAAGCTCCGCAATACCGCTCAACGTGGCTTGCGGTGGGGGTACTTGCGGCCCTGCTTCTGCTTAACACCCGGATTTGGATAAACAGTCACGGTACCGAAGAATTTGCGCGCCAAAGCGCCGTCCGGCCGGCGATTCGCGAGCAAGTTGTTCAATCCTGTGAAAGGATCAAAGCGCATCTGACGGGCAATTTCACGTTTGGCAAGATTGAGGGACGAAACGACCTGCTGGCGTACGGGTGTACCGTGTTTTCGTCCATCACATTGTTCCAGTCTGACTTTGAACGCCGCCATTGGCTGGTCCGCGAGATTGCAAACCAGCAAGGCCGGATACTCTCCGTGCCCCCCAGCGGGTTGTAACTGGCGGATTCCGGAACAACCAGCACTCCGGTGCTGGTCCGCAGTACTTGTACTGTTGCTCAGCGAATACTGTCCGGCCTGTTTCTCCTACCTTTTAGCTGCGACCCTCGAATACATATCAAGATATGCATCAGTCATTTTCTGTAGCGTGAAACAGGCCTCAAAGCGCGCTTTTGCCCTTTGCCCGGATGCTCGCGCTTCATCAACATGCTCAAGCAACCGGTTCATGGCCTTAGCGAGAGCGGCGGGCTCTGCGGGCGGGACCACAATGCCGGTTTCTCCGTCAAGATTGACATAGTTCGTTCCAGTACCAATCTTGCAAGAAATCATTGGGATGCCCAGCATTGCCGCCTCCAGCAACCCAAGCCCAAATGCTTCGGACCGCAAGTGGGACGGAAATACAAAGGCATGAGCGCCGGCCAGGATATCCATCTTGGTCTGCTCATCCACGCGCCCAAGGAAATGCACATTGGTCAGCCCAAGCCTGGCGGACTCTATCTCGTATTCGCGCCTCAAGGGGCCATCGCCGATCAGCACAATATTGGCTGGTACCTGTTTGGCCGCTTCAAGCAGGAATTGCAACCCCTTGTAATAGCGGAATACGCCGACAAAAGCGAAATAACGCTCACCATAATGTGCGCGATTTTTCGCAATGGCCGCAGCATCCGGTGAAGGGTAAGCCGCAGGGTTCAGCCCGAGGGGAATGACAGTGCATTTCTCACGGAACGGCGCCAGATCAGCACTGCTTTCCAGGTAACCGGGACTGGTTGGCGCGATAGCATCTACATGGCCGAGAAACCAGTTCATCAAGGGCGAATAGGCTTTCTTGAGCCATTTTTGTTTGACGATATCACTGTGGTAAGTCACCACAGAGGGCTTGCGATGCCCGGCCAGTGCATGCAAGACATCGCCGAATGGCCATGGAAAATGGTAATGCAGGACATCGTAAGGCGCGATAAAGCGCGCAAAATCGCGTGCTTCTCGCGTACTGAAGGGTGTGGAGGCAACATCGATCGTGGTGGGGTAACGGTGCACAGTTATCCCGTCAATGGTCAGTGTCTCTGGCTGCTTCACAGCAGCAGACAGCACCAGCACATCGGCCTGCACACCCTGGGCGCGGCCGCCCATGGCAAGGCCACGAATCACCTGCTCAACCCCACCTACGGTATCCGGGTAGTACGTTTTGTAGACGTGCAGAACCTTCACGCGTCAACCTGCCAATTGGCGATAAACGGCGGCGGTACGACGCGCTGTTTCCGCCCAGGTAAAGACTCTGGCACGAGCAAGCCCGCGTTCGCGCAATGAATTGGCCAATGCGTCATCTTCAAGCAGCCTGCGAATCGCATCCGCAATCTCGTCGGCGCGCTCAGGATCTACCAGCAATGCCGCATCTCCGGCCACTTCGGGGAGCGATGTCACCGTCGAGGTAATCACGGGCAAACCCGACGCAAAGGCCTCCAGCACTGGCAGCCCGAAGCCTTCATACAACGACGGGAACACAAGCGCGGCGGCGGATTGCAACAACACCTGCTTTTCTTCGTCCGTCACGTAATCGAGCCAGTGACCTGCTCCCCGGGCCTGAATCGCTTGCAGACGCGCAACTTCCGATTCGGCTGCCCAGCCATGACGGCCAGCCACGACCAACGGTGCAGCTTTTTGCAAAGCAGCGGGCAGGCTTTCGAAAGCATCTATCACCCGGCCTACGTTCTTGCGCGGCTGCAAGGTGCCGACAAACAGCAAGAAGCCTGGCCGCAAACCCAGTCGGGCCAGTACC
>JASLES010000091.1 GCA_030151005.1 Silvimonas sp. | reverse complement strand
ATTGAAGAGCTGACCTATCGGCGCATGGCGCTGGAGCAATGGCTGCTCAGCCAACCGACGATGCGGCTGGCTGATACCAAGCGCTTGCAGATGTGGGACAAACTCCCCGGCCCAAGTGATTGGACTGATGAGTAGCATGATCAGCGCCGTAGCCCGGATGGAGCCGAAGGCGGGAATCCGGGGTGAAGCCATTCGCAATATCCGATGCCCCGCAATCCCGCGCCTGACAACCACGCCGGGGCATTGTTCTTGCCGGCATTGCCACCCCGGATTCCCGCTGCGCTTCATCCGGGCTACGGGCAGGGCCGGTCAGAACCAGCCGCTAACCAGTCGCGTGCCTTGATAAAACACAAAACACAGTACCCACGCCAGACCCAGTGACCACACCACGGACCCAACCGTAAACCACGTGCTCTTTGACTCTTTATGCATGGTGGCCACCGTCGCCACGCACGGCACATAAATCAGTGTGAACAACATGAAGGAAATGGCAGAGACGGGATCCATGCTGCCGGCCAGGTGGGCCGACAGTGCGTTGCCCTGCATGCCGGTAATGACGGATAGCGCGCCCAGCACCACCTCTTTGGCGACAAAACCGAAGATCAGCGCAATCGACATCTCGGAATGAATCCCGATCGGGGTCAGCACCGGTTCGAGTACTTGCGCCACCATAGCCGCATAGCTGTGATGCTCGTTCGGGTAATGAGTCAGGAACCAGACCAGCAACACACCCGCGACAATCATGGTCGACGCCATGCGCAGAAACGAGCGGGTTTCACCCCAGCCACGCAGGCGGATTTGCCGGAACAGCGGCAGGCGGAATGGCGGCAGTTCCAGCGCAAAGGGTTCCGATGAGCTAAACCGCTTGCGCAGCAACCAGGCCGTGCCGAGCGCAATCACAATACTGGCCAGATACAAGCCCAACAGTACCCAGGGGGCCTGGGCCGGCGTGAAGAGGGCGGAACACAAAAAGAGGAAAATCTGCAGCCGGGCTGAGCACAGCGCAAACGGAATGGTCAGCATGGTCAGCCGGCGGGCTTGCGGATCCCGGATCACCCGTGTACCCATCAGCGCAGGCACGTTGCAGCCAAAGCCCATCATCAGCATGACAAAACCGCGGCCATCCAGCCCCAGTCGCGCCATCAGGCCATCCATCATGAAAGCGGCTCGGGCAAAGTAGCCTGAGTCTTCAATCACCGCCATCAAAGAGAAGAACAGAAAAATCAGCGGCGCAAAGGTCAGCACCGTGCCTGCGCCGTCATACAGGCCGTCCAGCAGGGCACCGCGCACAATCTCTGGCGCGCCGGCCAGCGCAGGCTCCAGCCAGGTGGATTTGATCCAGTCCAGCCCGCTGCCCAAGGCGTCTTGCAATGGCGTGCCAATGGCAAAGGTGAGCTGGAACAACAGGAACATGGTCAGCACAAACAGCGGCAAGCCGAGTGCCGGATGCAGAATCCAGCGATCAATCTGCGTGGTGATACTGGCTGGCATGGTAGGCGGGCGGCTCACGTGAGCGTGATGCAGCCGCGCTTCTTCATCATGAAATGTGCTGGCCGGTGTCAGCCGGGAAAAATCAAGCTGCACTTCCTGGCCGGGCAGCTTGATGAGCGCTTGTTTAAGCTCTGCCATACCATCGCCGCGCTTGGCAGAAATCAGCAGCACCGGGCAGCCCAACTGCTGACTGAGTGCGGCCGTATCGATGGTCATGCCTGCGGCGCGGGCTTCATCGGCCATATTCAGCGCCACCACCATCGGCGCGCCCAGCGCTTTAAGTTGCAGCGCCAAGCCCAGTTGTCGGTCAAGCTGTGCGGCATTGAGCAACACGATCACGCCACATAAGGGTGTGTTGGCCAGAAAGGTCTGGGCAATCTGTTCGTCTTCCGCCCCGCCAGAAAGGTCATAAATGCCAGGTAGATCGACCATCTGCACCATTCTGGCGCCCAGCAACACCCGGTGGGAGGCCAGATCGACCGTGAGGCCGGGCCAGTTGGCAACGCGGGCGTTGCCACCCGTCAAACGATTAAACAGCGTGGATTTACCTGTATTGGGCATCCCCACCAGCGCGATGCGTGGCATGATCAGCCCTCCTGCGCGGGGACAGTCTCAACCTCAATGGCGCGGGCATGTTCGCGCCGCAGCATCAGTTCAGTGCTGCCAATACGCAACTGGAGCGGGCCGCCCAGCCAGCCCCGGCGCAGCACGGTGACCTCTCGCCCTGGGCGTAAACCGAGCGCACACAGGCGCTGGGTGAGTTCGGCGGGCGTATGTAGTTTTAATACGCGGGCGGGCGTTTGCAGCGACAGCTCGAACAGGGGGCACATGGGGCATCTCGCTCTCAAGAATCATTCTCATTATTGGAGCATGATGACTGCATGATTTCTGTGTATTGATACCCATCAAGCACTTCGTTGCGGGGGTAAAAATCACAAGCGCATATCAGATGTAGTTTGCTGATTTGTGACTGACGCAAGGCCTACATCAAATTATGTAGTCTGCGCGCGCTGACAAACATACAACGCTTTCCCGACAAACGTGCCGGGTTTGCACCGTTTTCTGTCATTTTTTGGAAAAAATGCCTCTGATCAGGGCGAAATTTCTGGCAATATAATTGCCATTTTGTGCGCTGCGTTATACCAACGCGCTCGCGCACCGTGAGCTGGCTACCCCGCCAGCCCCGTCGACGCCAGCTCCGTGAGATCCGGACTAGCCGCTCGACCCCTGTAGATGATTATCGAATTATCGGAACCAGGCTGACGCAATGTCGGCCTTTTTTGACCTGTGCGTCGCCCGCCGAGATAGATGAACCGGGATCGGGTGCGCTTAGCCAGAAGGAAAGACCGTGATGGATCACGTGATGCCCCAGCAGCAGGGGTTGTACGATCCCGCACACGAACACGACGCCTGTGGCGTTGGTTTCGTCGCCCATATGAAGGGCCAGAAGTCTCATTCGATCGTCGAACAAGGGTTGTTGATCCTGAAGAATCTGGATCACCGTGGCGCCGTGGGCGCTGACCCGCTCCAGGGCGACGGTGCCGGTATTCTGATCCAGATTCCGGATGCACTCTATCGCGAAGAAATGTCCCGCCAGGGCGTGACCCTGCCCCCGTATGGTGAATACGGCGTGGGCATGGTGTTCCTGCCGCAGGAAGCCGCCTCGCGCAATGCCTGTCAGGAAGAAATCGAGCGTGCCGTCCGTGTGGAAGGCCAGGTGGTGCTTGGCTGGCGTGATGTGCCGGTTGACCGCGTCATGCCGATGTCCCCGACCGTGCGCGCCAAAGAGCCGGTGATCCGCCAGATTTTCGTTGGCCGCGGCCCGGACGTGCTGGTGACCGATGCGCTGGAACGCAAACTCTACATTATCCGCAAGTCTGCCAGCCACGCGATTCGTCGCCTGAAGCTGACTCACGGTCATGAATTCTATGTCCCGTCGTTCTCGGCCCGTACCGTGAACTACAAGGGTCTGCTGCTGGCCGATCAAGTGGGTGAGTACTACCACGATCTGGCTGACGCCCGTTGCGTCTCCGCACTGGCCCTGGTGCACCAGCGTTTCTCGACCAACACGTTCCCGACCTGGGATCTGGCACACCCGTTCCGCATGATTGCCCACAACGGTGAAATCAACACCGTGCGCGGCAACGTGAACTGGATTACCGCACGTGAAAAAGCCATCAGCTCGCCGGTGCTGGGCAAGAGCCTGGAAAAAGTCTGGCCGCTGATTTATCCGGGTCAGTCTGACTCTGCGTCGTTTGATAACGCGCTGGAATTGTTGGTCATGGGCGGCTACACGCTGGCTCAGGCCATGATGATGATGATCCCGGAAGCGTGGGAAAAACACACGCTGATGGACGACAACCGTCGCGCCTTCTAC
>JASLES010000524.1 GCA_030151005.1 Silvimonas sp. | reverse complement strand
GCGCTGCCTACGCTGACTTGCGTGGTCTGGGTCAGCAATACACCCTCGTGCTGCTGGACGGCCGTCGTATGGCCAACCAGGCGATTGGTGGTACCTCGGTTGACTTGAACGCCATTCCGCTGGCAACGATTGATCACATCGACGTATACAAGGGTGGCGCTTCTGCTACCTACGGTACTGACGCGATCGCTGGCGTTATCAACTTCGTGACCAAGAAGGCTTATCAGGGCGCAACGATCGAGGCACGTATCCTTGATCCGCAACACCCGGGTGGTCTGACCAAGGAAGTGAGCGTCACTGGCGGTAAGGGCAGCCTGGCTGACGACGGTTTCAATATCTATGGTTCGTTCAGCGCTTCCAAGACTGACGAAATCAAGACTGCGGATCGTGACTTTGCGACCTCTGGTCTGCAAAAGACCGGTACCAGCTCGTTTACCTCTCCGTTCAACTTTGTGGACAACACGCCGCTGTTGAAGGCTGACGGTACGCCCAATGTCGACAAGAACGGCAACCCGATCAAGCTGGGTACCCAGCAAAACCTGTTGAGCTCCATTGCTCCTGGTTGTAACCCTCCTTATGTTGTGCAGGACGGTTCCGGCGGCTGCCGCGAACAAACTCCGTTGTTCTACGGTATCCAGCCTGAAGTCGAGCAATACACCGCGACTGTGAAGGCCACCAAGGCGATCAACGAAGACAACCAGGTTGCCCTGCAATACATCGGCACGCAAACCACGACCAAAACCAAGGTCGCACCGACGCCGCTGATTACTGCAGATGGCCTGTTTGTTCAGCCTTCGAACCCCAACTACCCGACCGCTCTGGTTGCTGCCGATAACGGCGACACCACCCAGCCGGTTGAGTTGTATGGCCGTTCGGTTGAAGCCGGTCCGCGTATCGACGAAATCGTATCGACCACCCAACGCGTCATGGCAACTGCCGACGGTATGCTGCCAGGCGACTGGGCATACAGCGGTGGCCTCGCTTACTCGCAAAACCAGATCCGTCACTACCTGACCGGTGGTTACGTGAATGGCGATCTGCTGCAAGGCGCGATTGACGACGGTTCGATCAATCCGTTTGCATCCAATGGCGCTGCTGCATGGGCCGCTGTGGGTCTGGACGGCAAGGTTGAAGAAGACAAGTACGCGACGACCCTGGCTGACTTCCACGTCAACAAGGATATCTACGCACTGCCGGCCGGTAACGTCCAGTTGGTACTGGGTGTAGAAGCACGTCACGAAAGCCTGGAATCGCACTTCACCTCGCTGGCTGCGCAAGCACTGAGCTCGGGTCTGGAAAGCTCCCTGGATACCAGCGGTAGCCGTAACTCCCAAGCCATCTTTGCCCAGATGGATGTGCCGGTCACTGATAAATTCAACCTCGGCCTTGCCGTGCGTGATGACCATTTCAGCGATTTTGGCAACACGGTCAACCCGGAAGTGAAGTTCACTTACGCACCGATCGAGCAGCTCAAGTTCCGCGGTAACGCCAGCACTGGTTTCCGTGCTCCGTCTCTGTACAACATCTACCAGCCGAACCAGACCACATACACGGCCAACAGCTACAACGATCCGGCACTGTGCCCGGGTGGTACGGTGGCAGCCGGTGGTTCCAAGGCACGTGATTGCAACACGCAGTTCCTGTTGCAACAAGGTGGCAGCACCAACCTGAAGCCGGAAAAATCGAACTCCATGAGCTTCGGTTTTGTGGTTGAGCCGACCAAGGCTGTGACTGCATCTGCTGACTTCTTCTGGACCAACATTCACGACACCATTGGTGTGCTGTCCGAACAGGCCATCTTTGATGATCCGGTCAAGTACGCTAACCGTTTCGTGCGTAACGCAGATGGTTCTCTGGCCTACATCACTGACCAATCGCAGAACCTGGGTAACACCGATATCGCTGGTGTTGACCTTTCTGCAACGGTGCGTCTGCCGAAGACCGCGATCGGTAACTTCACGGTTACCTACGATGGCACTTACCTGACCAAGTTCCAGTACCAACATGAGAAGGATGGTGCTTATTACGACGGTCTGGGTCAGTTCTCTGACTACAACAACGCACCGATCTTCCGTTACAAGCAAGACCTGAACCTGAACTGGAACATGGGTAGCTGGAGCGGCATTCTGGGTTCGACCTACCAGACTGGCTACACCGACCAGAACCCGAACGGCGAAGATCACCGCGTGGCCTCGTACATCCTGTGGAACCTTTCCGGTACGTACGTGTATCACAAGGATCTGACGGTTACTGCAGGTATCAAGAACCTGTTTGACAAGGCTCCGCCGTACTCCAACCAGGTTTATGCCTTCCAGCAAGGTTATGACCCGCGCTATTTCGACTCCGTCGGTCGCGCTTACTACCTGCAAGCATCCTACAAGATGTAATTGCAGACCGGCCCTGGCCTCTGTCCTTTACCAAAAGGGCAGGGGCCAGGGCAATCTGGCAGCAAGTTTCAACCAAGCCCGTGAGGGTGAGTTGATGGTTGTGGCAAGTTGAACTTCTGGATCAAGTCGTCGCAGGTAAAGGCGAGGCGGTCCAGGTGAAATGAAGGTTGAGCCGAACAATGGCTAACACAGCATACGGATATGGCCAAGGCCGTGCCGGTGGCCGACGTGCAACAGGTCTGGTGGGCGTGGTGATTTTCCACGCGCTCTTGATCTACGCGCTGATTTCAGGCCTGGCACAGGATGCGGTCAAGAAGATCCAGCAAAAGGTGGAAGTCTCGATCATCAGCGAGCCGCCCCCACCGCCCCCTCCGCCGCCCCCTCCCAAAGTAGAGAAGGTCATCCCCAAGGCCGCACCGCCGGTGCCCGCGCCCAAGGCATACGTGCCGCCGGTCGAGCACCCGAACCCTGCGCCTGCGCCGACGGCGATTGCCGCGACGACCTCTGACCCTGCTCCGCAAGCACCTGCACCGGCCCCCGCGCCTGCACCTGCTCCGGCGCCAAGTGGTCCGCTGTCTGCCAAGGGCAATTGCAGCCACCTTGAAAACCCGGAATATCCTGGCAAAGCCATGGAAGACGGCGTTGAAGGTCTGGTTTCCGTTGTATTCACCTTTGGTGGCAACGGCAAATTTGCCGGTATCGAAAGCATGAACTTCAAAGGTATTCCTGCTTCGTACCGCAGCCAGTTCAAGAGTGAAATCACCAAGGCTCTGCAAGGCTATGCCTGCCCGGCCGGCTCGTTTATCTACGAGTACAACTTCCATCTGAATTCCGATTCCTGACCGGAATCACTGTTAGCACAAGGGTCACCATCATGACTAAGCAATTCTCTACTTTCATCAAATCTTTCGCTGCTGTGGCCGGCCTGATGGCTGTGTCCGCTGTCGCTTCCGCCGCTGAGGGTTCCAACCCGTACGGTATCGACGCACTGTGGAACCAGGGCGACGTTGTTGCCCGTACCGTGCTGATCATTCTGTTGATCATGTCGGCTTCCACCTGGTACGTCGGCATCGTCAAGCTGCTGGAACAACGCCGCCTGTTGAAGCACGGTCGCACCCTGCTCGAATCCAACGGTGTTGAACTGCAACAAAAAGCTGTGGCCGAGAACGACGACGTGCTGTTCACCGCCGTTGCTGTTGCCGGTATCGAAGCCGCCAAGGAACACAAGGGCGAACTGGCTCAACGTGTTGACCTGAATACCTGGGTTGCCATGGCGATCTCTGACGCTGTGGATTCCGCTGGTCACCACATGCAATCCGGTCTGTCCGTGGTTGCCACCATCGGTTCTACCGCCCCGTTCGTGGGTCTGTTCGGTACCGTTTGGGGTATCTACCACGCGCTGACCGCCATTGGTATCGCCGGTCAAGCCTCGATCGACAAGGTTGCTGGCCCGGTGGGTGAAGCGCTGATCATGACCGCGATCGGTCTGGCTGTCGCTGTGCCGGCTGTGCTGGGTTACAACTGGCTGGTCCGTCGTAACAAGCTGGTGCTGGACATGGTTCGCGTTGTTGCTGGCCGTCTGCACGCTGGCCTGCTCGCTTCCCCGGCCAAGTAATCAGGCAAGGTAAAACACATCATGGCGCGTTATCGCAGACCTAGTCACGGTGGCGCCTCCGGTGAAGAAGATCAGGTGATGTCCGCCATCAACACTACGCCGCTCGTCGACGTGATGCTGGTGTTGCTGATCATCTTCCTGATCACCATCCCGGTGGTGACCCAGACCGTGAACGTGAAGCTGCCGACGGAAACCAACATCCCGACGCAGACCAAACCTGAAAACATTGTTCTGGCCGTTGACGCCAAGAATGTCACCTACTGGAACCAGCAACCGATCAGCGACGCAGAGTTGCTGGCCCGTCTGGAAAAAGCCGCGGTGAAAGAGCCGCAGCCCGAGGTGCACATCCGTGGCGACATCACCGCACGTTATGGTCCGCTGGGCCGTATCGTGCTGGCCGTACAGCGTGCCGGTATCGTGAAGATTGCCTTCATTACCGAGCCGCAACCAGGCGGTCAGTAAGCAGCATTGACTGGCAAAACACCATCGTGTGTTTTGTCAGTCGCAGAACGAATTATCAAGGGCGGTTGTTAAATAACTGCCCCATGGAGAACCACCATGGCCATGAATGTAGGCTCGTCGGGTGATGACGATCTGATGATGGAAATCAACACCACGCCGTTGATCGACGTGATGCTGGTGCTCCTGATCATGCTGATCATCACTATTCCTATCCAGACCCACGCGGTGAAGCTGGATATGCCGACCAACAACAACCAGCCCAACAACGCGGAAAAACCCGTTGTGATCCAGCTGGACATCCTCCCGAACAATGAGATCCATTGGAACGGTGAAGTGGTGAATGGTCGCGCTGATCTGGAAAGCCGCCTCGGCACCGTTGCCAAGGCAAATCCGCAGCCGGAATTTCACATCCGCCCTGACAAAGACGCTTCTTACGCTCCGGTGGCAGAAGTGCTGGCCGAATCCCAGCGCATTGGCGTGAAGAAGATCGGCATTGTGGGTGGTGAGCAGTTCATTCAGTAAACACGCCGGCAGCGCAAAAAAACCGCCGCGATATAGGCGCGGCGGTTTTGTGGTGGTTGCTCAGTAAGAAATCGGCATGAAATCGCTGCCAGTGACCGATAGATAGTCGTAACGATCGCCCCGGTATAGTGACCGCGTCAGTTCCAATGGCCGGCCCTGGCCAGAGAACGAACGGCGTTCGATATACAACACCGGATCACCCTTGCTGATCCCCAGCAGCCGCGCATCGTTGGCGTTAGCCAGTTCCGCCCGCAAACGCTGCAAGGCACGGGCCGGTTTGACACCGGCATCATCCAGCGCGGTGTAGAGCGAGTCGCCGAATTCCGGATTATTGCCCAGCAAAGACGCCTGGATCACCGCGCGTTCAATGGCCATGGGCGTGCCGTCTGCCGTACGCACCCGTTCCAGCCGCAACACCGCTTCATCCGGCGCCAGACCCAGTGCCAGCGATTCTTCCGGTGTCGGCCGGCCCAGTTCACGCTTGATCCAGAATGAGCCCGGCTGCAGGCCGCGCTGACGCATGTCGTCCGAGAAACTGCTGATCACCGCCAGCGGTTGCTCTACCCGGCCAGCGACAAAAGTGCCCGCCCCCTGGCGCGACTCCAGCAAGCCTTGCTTGGTTAACTCGTCAATCGCCCGGCGCACGGTATCGCGCGATACCGCAAACTGGCTGGCCAGTTCACGCTCTGGCGGCAGGCTTTCTCCGGCAGCGAGCTTGTCATCCTGAATGGCGGTACGCAGCAAGCGTGCCAGCCGCCGGTAGGTCGAGAGCCGCCCTGCCGTTTGCGGGGCGTGTAATTCGGCTACATCGTGTTCGTCAAACAGTTCCGACACTGGCTTGCCAGGTGCGATCGCTTTTAGTGCTGTGCTCATTGAAGGGCGCCTTGAGAGTTGCGCAAAGGATAATCGTGGCAAGGTGCGACAGCAATCGGGTGTCAGTGCCCCGACCCAGGACCTGCGCTACCAAAGCGGGCCAGATGGTCTGCCGACAGCCCAAACAACCAGGTCAGTACAAAGCCGGCAAAGTACGCCACCGCTGCGGCCAGGCAATACGCCGCGATGCTGCCGGCAATACCCAGCGGCCCGGTCACGAGCGGGATCAACATCAGGTTGGCCGGCCCAATGGTCGATGAGCCAATGTAATGCCCCTGGCTGGCGTAATACCCCAGCACCACGGCACCGATGCCGCCACCCAGTGAGGCCGTGATCAGCGGCCGCCCCAGCGGCAAAGTGACTCCATACAGCAAAGGTTCACCGATACCCAGCATGCAGATCGGCAAGGTATTGCGGATGACCTTGCGTAGCTCGGGATTCTTGAGCCGTGCGTACAAAGCCATCGCACAACCGGCATGCCCGCAGCCAGCCATGGCCAGCACAGGAAACAAGGCCGTGTAACCGTATTGGGCAATCAATTCGGCATGAATCGGGATCAGCGCCTGGTGCAGGCCAAACATCAGCAGCCCCAGAAACGAAGTGGCCAGCGCGAAGGCCGCCAACATCCCGCCTTCATGCAACAACCACGTGGCACTTTGCCCCACCGCGCCAGACAACACGCTGGCTACCGGCATGATCAGATAAAGCACCGCCACCCCGCTCACCAGCAATGACACCGTTGGCGTCACCAGGGTATCCAGTGCCGGCGGTACGCGGGCGCGGATACGCCGTTCCAGCCAGGACAACAACGCTGCCGCCAGCACCGCCCCCATCAAACCGCCCTGCCCAGGCCGCAAAACCACCTGCCCTAGTCCCGGCAGCGTAAATGCCGGCATATCTTTGAGCGCCGGCAACAAAATGATGCTGGTCACTGCCCCGCCCAGCGCCGGTGTACCACCGAACTCTTTAGCCGTGTTGATGCCCGCCTGCACAATCAGAAAGGCAAAGAAGGCCGAGCCAACCAGACTGCTGACCGTGGCCAGCGTGCCCAGCCAGGACGCGGTCAGACTATGGGTAACAATCAGCGTGCGTAACACACCCGCAAAGGCATTGATCAAACCCGCGCCGATCAGCGCCGGGATCATGGGCACAAAAATGCCGCTGATTTTGCGCAGAAACTGGCGCACCGGGTGCCGGTTACGCGTCTGGCGAGTCTGTTGCAATGTCTGGCTGCGGGCGTGCAGATCCGCCAGTGAGGTTTGGCCAGCAGCAAGCAACCCACCCAATGCCTCTGCGACCGGCTGGACATGACCCGGCCCCAGAATGATCTGCAAGCTATCGCCCTCCACTACCCCCAACACACCCGGCAGACCTTTGAGTTCGTCGAGACGGGCGTCGCCTGGCCGTTGCAGGCCAAGGCGCAAACGGGTCATGCAATGGGTGTGACTGGCCACGTTGGCTGCACCGCCCACTGCCGCCAGAATGGCCGCCGCTTGCTGTTGCCGGTCTGGTTTACTGTTCATTTGTTAATCCGTGTTCATGGAAAAACCCGCGCTGTGGGCGCGGGTGCAGGTTGCCTGGGCCAGCCTTAGAAGCCGAGCTTGCCGGTGACACCCACGGTGCGTGGCTGGCCAGCAGATGCGGCGTACAAACCACCGCCAATGGCTTGTGAACCTGCCGACAGGTAGTAGCGTTTGTCGAACAGGTTTTTGGCCCATACCGAGACTTCCCAGTTCGCCTGGGCGGTTTTGCCGCGCCAGCCCGTGGCCAGATTCACCAGCGCGTAAGAACCAATCCACGAGTACGACGAGTCACTCAGATCGCCATACGCGCCGGAGCGCCAGGCGTAATTGGCGGCCACGTACTGCTGCACGGCGTCGAACACGTTCCAGTGATATTCGCCTTGCAGGTTGAACATCCACTTCGGCGCGCCGTTAAGCGGCTTGCCAGTCAGATCGCACGTAACCGCACCTGCTGCGCTCTGCTCCGCCGGGCACGGCGCCTGAGTGAACGAGGCATAAGTAGCGTTGTTGTACGCACCGTTGAAATCCAGACTCAGCCCTTGCAGCGGTACAGCGCGGACTTCAAACTCCGCACCGCGGGTATCGACACTGCCAGCGTTGGTCATGGCCGCGACCGGGGTGCCAGTGGCCGGGTTGTACAGATAGGTACTGGTTTGGTAGCCATTGATGCGGGCGATGAATATATCGGCGTTGATCAGCAGGCGGCCATCCAGCCACTGGCTTTTCACACCCAGCTCCGCGTCATTGGCGCGCTCAGCCCCAACGCGCAACGAATCCGCCCCCAGCGTCGGGCCACTACCTACGCCGTTGATGTTGTACCCGCCGGATTTCTCGCCGTGCGAGACCGAGACATAACCCAGCACCTGCTTATCAAACCGGTACGCCAGGTTCAGCAAACCGGAGGGCGACACTGATGTATTGCTCAGTTCGCCGGAGTCCCACGCGCCCAGCGCGGCCTGGGTGAGCGCCGTACCGCCGATGGGTGCGTCGCGGTAAGTGCGGGCGGTTTTGTCTTCCCACGTCAGCCGCGCCCCGGCGGTCAGATCCAGCTGCGGATCAATATGCCAGGTACTCTGGCCAAACGCAGCCGCGCTGTTGGTTGTGGCTTCACCGTGGGTCAGGCTGGTGACGTTGGCAAAGCGGCCGGCGGGCGTGGCGTACACCACGTCGGCCAGCGGGCCGTAATCGGTAAAGACGGTGTTTTTGGCGTTCTGATAGAAGTAGAACAAGCCGGCCACGTAGTCAAAACGCCCACCCGCAGGCGAAGCCAGCCGGAGCTCTTGCGAGAACTGGCGATCATCCACATTGGCACCGTTGTCGTTCACGCCGGCAATGTTGCTGAAATCAATATCGTTATGCGGCCGGAACAACCATTCGCGGCCGGCCGTGATGGAAGTCAGCCGGTAGTCGTTGGCCAGAATCCAGTTGGCCTCGGCCGACACCCCGCCCTGATGCACCGTTACTTCCTGCGGGCCGTTGACATTGACGTCGTAGTTGGCCGGATTAGTCGGCACATTGGTGGCGTCGGCTTTGGTCACCAGTTGCAAAAAAGTGAGCTTGCCGGGCGCGACCGGACCAAAGCCATACGGCACCAGTGTGCCGGTAGACGAGTCTTCGTCGTTGTAATCGCCGATCACGCGCAGGCTGAAGTTCTCGTTGGGTTCCCAACGCACCTGGGCACGGGCGCCAGTGCGGTCGATACCATCCAGCTTCTGACCGTTGTACAGGTTGGTCAGCCAGCCATCGTCATGCGTTTTGTAGGCAGTAAAACTGGCGGCAACGGTATCGGTTAGCGGACCAGTCACGCTGGCGTGATATTGCTGATAGTTGCGATTGGCCAACGAGGTATCAATCTCGCCCGTCGGCACGAAAGACGGCTTTTGCGTACTGATATTGAGTACGCCCGCGGTAGTGTTCTTGCCAAACAAGGTGCCTTGTGGCCCGCGCAGCAGATCAATCTGGCTGACATCAAGCAGATCAAACACCGCCATCCCCGGGCGGCCGTAATACACGTTATCCACCACGATGCCGACGCTGGACTCCAGCCCTTCATTGGCCGGGTTGTTGCCGATGCCACGTACCGCCACGCTCGATTGCCGCGCATGGTTGAACGCCGTGTTCACGCTGGGCAGCAGCTGTTGCAGGTCCTGTCCCTGATAGATGTGTTCTTGCGCCAGATCTTTGCCCCTGAGGACCGACACGGGTGCCGGCACATCCTGCGCAGATTCCACCCGCCGGCGCGCCGTCACGGTGATGGTTTCCACGGTCTGGTCTGACTTGCTGGCCGCCTGATCTGTTGAGGGTGGCGTGGTATCAGCCCACGCTTGCGGCATGGCCAGAGGCAAGGTAGCAATCAGCACGGCAAGGGCACGGGCCTTGCCAGGATGACGGGCAAACACGGATAAGGCAGCAGACATAAGACGATGATCCCTGAGGCGGTTTTGTATGGACGACCCCAAGGGCAAGCTGCGCCCGGGCCGTGATGTTTTCGCCGTGAAATCTAACAGGGCCCATATTGGTTTGCAATTGGTATGTGTAAATTTTGAATAAAAAATCAAACCAAAAGCACAAAACAACATAAAAGAGAGATTCGCCCTTTAGCCAAAAAAGACCTTTAACTAGCATTAAACTTGGGAAAAACTCGAAATCCAGGGCGAGAAACCGCTCCTGTCGGACCAATGATCTCACTGAAACTTGCAAACCAATTTCATACCTATTACATTCCAGTCCACCATCTGACACAGGCCACGCCATGCAACTGGATCAACTCTCGACCGAACAAAGCAATGCCTACAGCACCCACCTGGATGTACTGAGCATTGAAGAGGCTGCAGCCCTGATGAACCGGGAAGACACCTTGATCGCTCCTCTGGTTGGGCGCGCCCTGCCCGCCATCACCCAGGCGATACGCAGTGTGGTCGCCGCGCTGGACCAGGGTGGCCGGCTGATCTATATCGGTGCCGGTAACAGTGGCCGCACCGGTTACCAGGATGCGCTGGAATGCCAGCCCACCTTCAACACCCCGCCCGAGCAGGTGCTGGGGTTGATTGCCGGCGGATTTGCCGGGTTTTCAGAAGCCGCAGAGGACCATCCCGATCAAGGCGCAGCCGATCTGCAGCACATTGCGCTGACCGATAAAGACGTGGTGATTGGTTTATCCGCCAGCGGACGTACGCCGTACGTGATTGGCGCACTCAACTACGCCGCTGATATCGGCAGCCGCACCGTGGCGCTGGTCTGTAATACGCAAAGCGAAATCAGCAAGCTGGCGCAGGTGGTGATTGAAGTCGATTGCGGGCCGGAAATCCTGGCCGGCTCGACCCGGCTAAAGGCGGGCACGGCACAGAAGATGATCTGCAACATGATTTCCACACTGTCGATGGTGGCGCTGGGCAAGACCTATCGCAACCTGATGGTGGATGTGCAGGTCAACAACCAGAAACTGGCAGACCGGGCCCGGCGCATTGTGGCCGAGGCCGCAGGCGTATCGCGCGAGGTGGCGGCCGACTATCTGGCTCGCGCCGGTCAGCGCCCGCGCATTGCCATTCTGATGCTGCTGGCCGGGCTAGAGCGCGAGCAGGCCGAAGCGCTGGAAGCCCAAAGCCGTGGCTCCATCCACCGGGCATTGCAGTTATCCAGCCAGCACCAGCAAAACTGATTTTGCCGCGCGTTTTTCCCAGCAAGCTTTGCCATGGAGAACGTTCGCATGACCGCTTTACAGCTTTTGCAAAACCCATACTGGCGCCGTCTGGCGCTGTTTTTCACAACCATCCTGCTGACTCTGTCCATGGCGCAAGCACGCGCCAATGGCAGTGTCTGGTATGTCGATTGCAACAACACCACCTCCGCCAGTCTGGGCACTCAGGCCGACCCCTGGACCACACTGACGCAGGTCAACCAGCATTTCTTCCAGCCTGCCGACCAGTTGTTGTTTCATAGCGGCAGCACGTGCAATGGCAGTCTGGTTCCACAAGGATCAGGCAGCAGCGGCGCCCCGATCCTGGTGAACAGCTACGGATCGGGCGCACTCCCCGTCATTGATGGCGTGGGTGCCAACAGCACCGTCTGGCTCAACAACGTGTCAGGGTGGGAGTTACGCAATCTCTCCATCACCAACAGCGTGCTCCCCACCGGCTCGCAAGCCAGCGGCCAGCGCGGCGTCTATGTAACGCTGCAGGATTACGGCACGGGCGAACACTACGTTTTGCAGAATCTGCTCATTCACGACATTGCCGGTTACTTTGACGACACCGTGAAAAACGCCGGCAAATACGCCTGCGCCAGTGGCGGGATTGTATTTGAGGTGCTGTCCCCGGTCGGCACCGATCCGTGCACGATCTCCAACGCAGCCCTGCCCGCCAGCACCCCGGTCGGTATTCCATCCGGTTTTGACGATGTACTGATTGATAGCAACACGCTCACCAACGTCGCACGCGAGGGCATTTACAACTGGTCCTGGTGGCGCCGGCGTGACGCATTGGGCGCATCGTTCGGGGTTTGGCCCAATGCCGGCAACTGGGTGGGCTGGACCAACTACCGGGTCAGCAATAACCAGCTCAGCAGCATCGGGGGCGATGGCATTCAGGTAACCAACACCTCTGCCGCACAGGTGGAGCACAACACACTGGCCGGCTTTCATTTACGCGGTCAGTCTGCCCAGTACGACGCCGGCATCTGGACCGTCAACGCTGACAACACCATCCTGCGTTACAACGATGTATCCGGCGGCCAAAGCACCATGGATGGCATGGCGTTTGACATTGATCACGCCACCAACAACATCGTGTTCGAATACAACTTCTCGCACGGCAACGCGGGCGGATTCTTGCTGATCTGCAATGCCACGGGCGAAACCCTGGCCAATGGCATCGTGCGCTACAACATCAGCACGGGTGACGGTTACGGCTTTGTGCGTACGTGCAGCGCGCCCATCAGCAATGTCGCCATTTACAACAACACGATCTATTTGCCGTCCGGCATCAAGCTGGCGCTGGTCTACAGCGGCCTGA
>JASLES010000451.1 GCA_030151005.1 Silvimonas sp. | reverse complement strand
GATTGGCGCCTTTGTGGCCACTCTGGGCCTGCCACAGGTCAACCCGGTTAACGAAGAAATGCGCCAGCGCATGGATGATATTTTCGGCACCGGTTACGACTACACCTACCTTTATCCCGGCTTGCAAAAAGTAGTGCAGGCCGCCGGGCGGGTAATCCGGACGCTGGAAGATCGCGGCACGCTTTACCTGATTGACGATCGCTTTGCCCAGCCCCGCGTACGTCAGTTGCTGCCAGATTGGTGGGCCGTGCGCTATATCGCTTGTCGCACACCACAACCACTGACCAGGTCTATTTTGCCCGATCAGGCTTGACAGTCAATTCCAATATATTGGATTATTTCTCCACCAAACAGGAGGAATGATCTTTGGATATCAACACACGGCTTGCCGAACGCATCCGCAACCGGCGCAAAGATGCCGGCCTGTCGCTGGACGACCTGGCCGGCAAAACCGGTGTCAGCCGCTCCATGATTTCCATGATCGAGCGCAATCAAAGCAGCGCCACCGCCACAGTGCTGGAGCGTCTTGCCACTGGCCTCGGGCTGACGCTGGCAGATTTATTCGCGGCAGACAGCGTCGCGGAACCGCTATTACGCCGGGCCGACCAGACCACCTGGCGCGACCCGCAATCGGGTTACATCCGCCGCAATCTCTCGCCCGTGGCCGCTCACGCCGCATTGCAACTGGTGGAGGTGGTTTTCCCCGCTGGTGCGCGCATTGCCTATGAAACCGGGCCCCGCCAAGGTGTGGTTCATCAACAAATCTGGTTGTTAAGCGGGCAGATGCACATCAGCGTGGGTGAACAGGTCCATCAGTTGCACGAAGGTGATTGCCTGGCATTTGAACTCAACAGCCAGACCGCGTTTTACAACCCCACCGAGCACGACGCCCGTTATCTCGTCGCCATTTACAACTAAGTCTTAAACCAAGTCATACCCCGGAGTTTGTATGTCCAGTCACTTCACCGTAGAGCGCGTTACGCAGTTATCCTCCAATATCCTGGAAGAACTCGCGCAAACACTGCACGCCTGCGTCGAAAACGGCGCCTCGGTCAGCTTCATGCTGCCTTTTTCAACCGTGCGGGCGCAGTCTTTCTGGCAAGCCATGGCCGGAGAAGTCGCCAATGGCAATCGTATTTTTCTGGTGGCGCGCGATCTGGATGGCCGTGTCGTTGGCACAGTTCACGCCATCCTCAACCTGCCAGAAAACCAGCCCCACCGTGCTGACGTAGCCAAATTGCTGGTTCACCCCGGCGCGCGCAAAGGGGGGATCGGCGCAGCCCTGATGCGTGAACTGGTCAGTGCTTGTGCTGCTGCCGGCAAAACGCTGTTGGTGCTCGATACCGTCACGGGCGGCGCGGCGGAGCGACTGTACGCGCGGGAGGGCTGGACCGAATGCGGCAAGATCCCGGGCTTTGCGCTGATGCCGGACGGGGAGTTATGCGGCACCACCGTGTTTTACAAAGCCATCTGAACAACCAGGACAAGGCAAACCGCCCTCAGTGATCCATACGCGGTTTGCCGGTCCACTGCCCGACAGGGTGCCCAGCCAGCGATGCGGCAAATACATCGGTGTGGTGCTGCCCGATCATACCTTCGCACCTGGCCAGTTCAGCTTGCTGATCAACCGATAACGGGCCTTGCCGCTGCATGAACAAGAGCGATTCATACAAGCGCAGATGCGTGTCGTAATCAGACAGCATGTGGATTTCATCTTTCACCGTGCCAGGCTTGAATACGGCCTCCAGGCGCCAGACGATATCGTCCAGCCGCAAGCCATCTGCCAGCAATTCCACCGCCAGATCGCTCAGCGCCCAGCGTTCCGGCAAATGCTGCGCTTCCAAAGCTTGCACCAACGGGGATTGCGACCCCGTTTCTGCCGGTTTGATCATCTGGTTGTGCGCCATATGCAAAGTCTCCTGGGTATTTAGACCAGTATGACCAGCAAGGCAGCGCGGCGGATGCGGCAAGGCACGCATCCGCCTGCCAGAATCCGCTGACCTGCTAATGGCTATTGGCCGGTACAGCGCGCAGATTGAACACGGCAAAATGGGGCGCTTCACTCACCCAATGATGCGCCACTTGCCAGCCTGCTTCGCTGGCCAGTGCGGTAAAGGCCGGCACGGTGAACTTGTAGGAGTTCTCCGTATGCAGTCGTTCACCCTCCTTGAAGGCAAACGTGTGGCCGGCAGCGTTGACCAGTTGGTCGATGCGGCTCACCAGATGCATCTCCATGCGGCTCTCCTGCGGATTCCACAGCGCCAGATGCTCAAAGGCATCCAGATTGAAGTCTCCACCCAGTTCACGGTTAATGCGCACCAGTACGTTCTTGTTAAAGCGCTCGGTCACGCCTTGCCGGTCGTTATAAGCGGCATGCAGCGTAGGCTCGTCTTTAGCCATATCGGCCCCGACCACCAGCAGCGCACCGTCACCCAGCAGGCGATGCACCTGGCGCAAGAACGCCACGGCCTGTTGCGGGTTGAAGTTGCCAATGGTTGATCCCGGAAAAAACCCGACCTTGTTGCACGCGCGTACCGCCGACGGCAGCGCCAGCGCACGGGTGAAATCATCCACCAATGGCGCCAGCGCCAGACGCGGATAGGCCCGGGCCATGCGCGCGGTAGCACTTTGCAGGGCGTCTTCGCTGATATCGATCGGCACATAGGTGCTGACTTGGGGCGCCGCATCCAGCAACAGGCGAATCTTGTGGCTGGCCCCGCTGCCAAACTCCACCAGTGCGGCATCTGGCGGGATGTCTGCGGCAATTTCGCGCGCAATGGTTTCCAGCAACGCGGTTTCCGTGCGGGTCAGGTAGTACTCGGGCGTGCGGCAGATGGCCTCAAACAATTCAGACCCGGCAGCATCGTAAAAATACTTGGGCGAGAGGTTTTTCTCCCGCGCGGACAAGCCGGCAATCACGTCTGCAGCAAAGCTGTCTTCCCCCTCTGCCGCGCCGGCCGTGCCCACATCCCGCGCCAGGCGCAGGCTGGAGAACATCCAGCGTTGATCCGGGCGGAAGAAATTGCGGTAACTGCTACGTGCGTGGCCAGCGGGGGTAATGGCCGCGCCGCCGCGCAAGGTCATCTGGCCAACCATGAATTTGCCGTTGTATTCGCCCACCGCCGTACGCTGCGGTTTAAAACCGGGGTAGGGGCTGTACGCGCTCTGCGTCCATTGCCAGGCCACGTCATCGCACTGTTCCAGCACCCCGGCACTGGCGGCGAACTCCCATTCCGCTTCGGTCGGCAGACGGGCTTCAGCCCAATCGGCAAAGGCAGCGGCTTCGTAATAGCTGACGTGCTGCACGGGGGCATCCAGATCCACCGGTTGCAGACCCGCCAGCGTCATCTGGCACCACACACCATCCATCTGCTCCCAGTACAACGGGGCTTGCCAGTGCTCTGCCTGGATCAACGTCCAGCCATCAGACAGCCAGTACAGAGGGCGCTTGTAGCCGCCGTCTTCCATAAAGGCCAGCCACTCCCCATTGGTCACCAGCCGATCGCTGATCTCATAGGGTTGCAGCCAGACCGGATGCCGGGGCAATTCATTGTCAAAACAGAAGCCGCCTTGCGCGCCGATCTCGACCTTGCCACCGGCAAGGCGCTGAAAATGCCCGCGCCGACCTGCATGTGGCAACGGCCACTGCATGTCATAAGCCGGTTTGAGGCGAGAGCGGGAAAAGAGGTTGAGCACATCCATCAGGATCAGCTCTTGATGCTGTTCTTCGTGGGCCAGCCCCAGCAGGACAAGTTCGCACAAGTCCTCGGCCTGGTCTGACTGCAGCAATTGCGCCATGTATTCATCAACATGCCCGCGATAGGCCAGCACTTCTTCCAGCAAAGGCCGGGTCAGCAGGCCGCGCTGCGGGCGGGGGTGACGCTCACCCAGCGCTTCGTAATAAGAGTTGAACAGGTAGCCGTAGTCCGGATCGAACTCTTCATAGTCCGGACAGTGAGGCTTGAGCAGGAAGGTTTCAAAAAACCAGGTTACGTGCGCCAGATGCCATTTGGTCGGGCTGGTATCAGGCATGGCTTGCACCACCATGTCTTCTGCATCCAGCCGCGCGGCCAGCGCCAGGGTGGTGGCGCGCACATCAAGATAGCGCCGGGAGAGCTCACCAACTTCAATGGCCTCTTCCGGCATGGAGCGGGGCGCGCTCATATCGTTCAGAAATCCCATCTCTGCACCTTTGCTGTTTAACGTGGGGCAATGCCGACTCAGCTTAGGGTATAGACATTACAACGGCATCAGAGGTGGGCTGATTGTGATGTAGGACCGCCCATCCGCCCGCGCAAGGCGGGGTACATCTGCCTGCGGATTACAGATGGAATACGTGTTTGGGGCGGATTTTGTGGGTTTCACCCGCCACGTGAAACTCGATATCACGCAGGGCAAAGCGGGTCATGATGGCTTCAATGGTTTCCCGCTGCGGCTTTTCACCAAGCGGAAAATCCACAATGCGCCGCAAGGCGATATCTTCCGGGAATTCGTTCTGGATCACGGCTTCCAGCACGAGTGAGTCCACCCGGGTCCAGGGTAAGTCTGCCCCAAAATCATAATAAAACGTCTTTTCGCCATGCCAGGTTTGATAGCGGATCTGGAAATGATTCATTGATCACCCTCTGGATAAAAGCGCGCCATAATTTCACACGAAACCAAAAACGAAAAGACAGCCACAAACGCAAAGTGTTCTACCGCACAGCATCGACAAACGGTATGACATGCGAATGACAGCGCAGCGGGTGAACCAGGCGGTGTGTAACTGACCAGGAATGGCGCGTTGATTATTGCTGGGTGGCAGGCGGGGTGAGCGCTTCATCTACGTAGTGTACGTAGACATAGAAAATGCCGGATTTCACATCACCCTCATGCCGGCCACAGGCGCTGGCATAGGTTTCTGAATCCGGATGTTCTTTGCAAAATTGCGTGGCTTGTTCCATGAATTGAGCCAGTTGCTCCTGGCTGATGCCGTGGCGCGGGGCATCGACATGGATATACGCGTTAAGCTCGACGAGGCATGTCAAAGGCGCCTGATCACAGGCGTTAAGGCGATCCACGTACGGCCCGGCAAAAACCGGAGCCGCAAACAGCAGGAAAAGGGCACAGACGAAAGCTTTCATTGCAGATAGACACGAGCCAGAACCGGACGCCAGCATAGCACGCCCAGCCGACGCTGACGGCGCACCATCAGCAATATCCTAATATCCGGCCTCGTGGGCGACGGCAGTCACGGCATCGACCACCACTTGTGGCTGCGCTTGCTGGATGTAATGCCCCGAATTGACCGCCTGCGCCTGGCCCGCGCCCGTCAGGACCAGCCAGTTTGCTTCTTCCAGATGTGTCTGCGCCTCAAAACCACCTTGCTCGATCAGATCAAAGCGCGTTCGTACCAGCACCCGCACAGGCTTACCCAGTGGCGCGGCACCCTCAAAACGCGCCAGACACTTGTCTTGATCATCAAACTCCGCCCGCATGGCGGGCGTAAAAACGGTGGCACGCATCCCCTTAAGCAAGGTCGCCTGCGCGCCAGACTGGTTTTGCATATTGCGCCAGTGGTCCGGATGGGTGGCATCTACCAGCACGAGGCCAGCCACCTCGTCCGGATATAACCGCGCAAAGACGTACTGGTACAAGCCACCAATGGAATGCCCCACCAGCAGATACGGGGGCTGCACGCCCGCAGCGTGCAAGAGCTGATGCAATTCTTCGGCAATGGCGCAGGGATCCCGGGAGGCCGAAGCGCTTTGGCTTGCTCCGTAGCCAGGCCGGTCATACGCAAATACCGGATAACGCGCAGCCAAGGCACTGAATACCGGCGCCCAGGCGCTGCGGTCGTCCCCCAGCCCGGACTGCAACACCACCACTGGCCGCCCGGCGCCTGCCAAAGACCAGGCCACTTTGCCGCCACCCACCACGCTCGACTGCCCGTGATCCGGCACGAATGAACACCCGGTCAGGCCAACAAGACTTGAGGCCAGCAATATCTCGCGCAGCATGCTAAAGCTCCAGGCAGGGCAAACACAGCCAGTATCAATGGTCAGAATGAAAGCGCCATGAAATCCGCTGTGACCCGAATCGCCGATACCCCTCTCACCCGAAAGGGCGATGAATCGACATGCCCACCTGTGGAGGCCGGACAAACGGGCTCGCCGTATCGTGACGACACGCAAGATCACAACTCCTGGAGAAACCCATGCAAGATCACAAGCAAGTTGCTGGCAACTTTGTCACCACTGAAGATGGCGCGCAGATTTTCTACAAAGACTGGGGTACCGGTCAGCCCGTGGTGTTCTCGCACGGCTGGCCGCTGTGTGCAGACGCCTGGGACCCGCAAATGCTGTTTCTGCTGCAGCAAGGCTACCGCGTCATTGCGCATGATCGTCGTGGCCATGGCCGTTCTTCACAGACCGCCACTGGCAACGACATGAACACCTACGCGGACGATCTGGCCGCAGTGCTTGACGCACTGGATATCAAAAACGCCGTCCTGGTGGGCCACTCCACGGGCGGCGGCGAAGTGGCGCACTATATCGGCCGCCACGGCAGCCAGCGTGTAGCCAAAGCCGTACTGATCGGGGCAGTGCCTCCAGTTATGCTGCAATCAGCCAGCAACCCGGAAGGCACGCCGCTGACGGCCTTTGATGGCCTGCGTGCTGGCGTTGCTGCCAATCGCGCGCAACTTTATAAAGACCTGGCCGTCCCGTTCTTTGGCTTTAACCGCGAAGGTGCGAAAGTATCGCAAGGTTTGATTGATGAGTTTGTCCGCGAAGGCATGGCCGGCTCGGTGCTTGGGCACTACCTGTGCATCCGCGAATTCTCTGAGGTTGATTACACTGAAGACCTCAAGCGCATTGACGTGCCGACCCTGATTTTGCACGGAGACGATGACCAGATTGTGCCGATTGCCGCTTCCGCACAAAAATCTGCCAAGCTGGTCAAGGACGCCACATTGAAGGTCTACCCTGGCGCATCGCACGGCATGTGCGCAACCGAAGCCGACAAGGTCAACGCAGACTTGCTGGCATTCATCAAGGGCTGATTGCGGCATGCAAGAAAAAACCGGGCGCGGCCCGGTTTTTTCTTGCTGGTCAGAATGCAAAACAAGAGCAGCCAAATACGCCCCAGAATCCGGTGAAGTCAGAAACGGGCACACTGGCGCGGCGTGCTGTGTCATGACTATGCAGATGCACCGTGCAAGGCCCGCTGCATTGGTGAGCCGCCGGACGCACCGGGTTGTAATGCCCCGGCACGCGCCGCACTGGCGACCAGTCTGGCATCACGGGCAGGGCGGGTGGCGCCATACTGCCAAATTCATCAGCGGCATAGACAATCCGCCCGCCCACCAGGGTCAGCACGGACTCGATGTGCTTGATGGCTTCTTCCGGCACTGCAAAATAGTCCTCACTCAGCACCGCCAGATCAGCTAGCTGGCCGGCCTTGATCTGGCCTTTCTTGCCGGTTTCACTGGAAAACCAGGTACTCCCCAGCGTCCACAAAGCCAGAGCCTCGCTTCGGGATAGCTGGTTGGCTTCGTCATACAGTTTCAGCCCACCCACGGTGCGGCCACTCACCAGCCAGTACAACGCCGTCCAGGGGTTGTAACTGGCGACGCGCGTGGCATCGGTTCCGGCACCTACTGGCAGTTCATTCGCCAACATGCGCTTCACGGGTGGGGTATGGGCGGCGGCCGCGGCGCCATAGCGGTCAGCAAAATACTCACCCTGAAACGCCATGCGGTGCTGGATGGCAATACCGCCGCCCAGCGCTTTGACGCGCTCGATATTGCGTTCAGAGATGGTCTCCGCGTGATCAAAAAACCAGTGCAATCCGGCAAACGGGATATCCCGATTCACCCGTTCAAACACATCCAGCATGCGACTGATGGATTCGTCATAAGTGGCATGCAAACGGAACGGCCAGCGCTGGCTGACAAGGTGCCGCACCACACGCTCCAGTTCTGGCTCCATTTCTGGCGCAAGCTCCGGGCGCGCTTGCAGAAAATCTTCAAAATCTGCGGCAGAGAACACCAGCATTTCGCCGGCACCATTGAGCCGCAAAAAATCGTCGCCAACGCCCGGTGCGGACAGCTCAGTCCAGCGGGTAAAGTCCGCCAGTTCCGCACCTTTGTTCTGGGTAAAGAGGTTGTAGGCAATGCGCACGGTCAGTTGGTCTGCCTGCGCCAGCTGCTGTACCACAGCGTAATCGTCCGGGTAGTTCTGAAATCCGCCACCCGCATCAATCGCACTGGTCAGCCCCAGCCGATTGAGTTCACGCATGAAATGCCGCGTGGAATTGAGTTGATACTCTTGCGGCAATCTGGGGCCTTTGGCCAGCGAGGCATACAGGATCATCGCATTGGGCCGCGCAATCAGCATGCCGGTGGGGTTGCCGCTGGCATCACGCTGGATTTCGCCACCTGGCGGGTTGGGCGTGTCCCTGGTATACCCAACAGCGCGCAAGGCGACGCGGTTGAGCAGGGCGCGGTCATACAAATGCAGGATAAACACCGGGGTCTCGGGCGCGGCGGCGTTGATCTCGTCGAGTGTGGGCATGCGGCGCTCGGCAAACTGGAACTCCGTCCAGCCACCAACCACTCGCACCCACTGCGGTGCCGGTGTGATTTCGGCCTGACTTTTAAGCATGCGCAAAGCATCCGCCAGCGAGGGCACCCCCTCCCACCGTAATTCCAGGTTGTAGTTGAGCCCACCCCGGATCAGGTGCAGGTGCGAGTCATTAAGCCCCGGTATCACGGCACGCCCGTTCAGGTCGATCAACCGGGTCTGCGCGTTACGGTAACGCATAACCTCAGCATCGGCCCCGACCGCCAGGAATCGTCCAGCGGCAATCGCCACGGCGCGCGCTACCGGATTGGCAGGGTCCACGGTATGGATCGCACCATTGTGCAAAATGAGCTCAGCAGACATGCATATCCTCCAGAGAGACAACTTGCATCAGACCCATGCGCGGGCGCGTCTGATTGGCGGCACACCGCAGGGAGCCCCTGCGCAGGGCAGACATACACAAATCACCCTGGTTGCGTCGCAAACCATTCATGGTCTGGACACACCGCATCACGCAACCTGCAACAAAAACAAAACAACCTCAGGCGCTTGATTTTATTGCCATTTCATGACAAAACAGCTTGCCTGCATGATCCGCAACGGGCCGCAACGCCGCACGTAAATCACAAAACATTCATTCAATAAATACCCACTTCACGCTAATTACCGCAAAAAACCATACCAGTAGCATGGCCAAGGGCGATTTTTGCAGGATTCAAAACGATGAAAGCCGGGATTCACGATCAACACGGCTTGCGCGCACACTGGAAAGTCGTGGCAGTACTGGCTTGCCTGCTGCTGTTTTATGGCGGACACCTGATCCGCAACTACCTCTACGGCGACTGGTGGTTGAGCGAGCGCCCAGCACTGGGTGACATCATTGCGTTTCAACAGCGCAACGGCGACATTCCGGCATTGTTACTTCTGAATACCAGCCACCACAGTGGCGTACTCCATGCCACTGATCGCAATGAGCGCCGCACGGTGAGCACCGCTGTCACGGTCATGCAAGGCCCCTCTGGCGCGGTGTCTTACCGGGTTGCCGGGGGCGATCTGGGCTTTACGCTCATTGCCGACAATGCCGGGCCACGCTACTACACCTGCCGGGAATGCACCGGGCACGATAGTCATTCCAGACTACCCGTATTGTGGGAGGCCATACCGGCCGCGCCCACGCGTTAACACGCTGCCAACCGGTCCATTAAACCGGCCAGCAAATTTCGTCATCCCCATCAATAATTGCAATACAAAGACATAACACCAAGGTCGGAGAATACAACGATGGGCGCACGCACTCTGCAGAGCAAACTGGTTATTGCCGTCAGCCTGCTGGTTATCATCACTGGCGTTGTGATTGCCGGTGCCGGTTACTTTTTATCCAGCACGCAACAAGAAGCCGAATCGCGCACCCAGATCAGCGCGCAAAGTAGCATTCTGGGCATACATATTGGCAACTGGATCTCCGCCAAGGCGCAAGTTCTGAATGCATTCAAGCCTGTCCCGCATGATCCGGGGCTGGTTGCCGCTATGGGTTACGCCCGTGACGCTGGCGGTTTTGCCAATGTCTTCCTGGCCTATCCGGATGGCACCCAGCAGAACGCCAATAATGTGGTGCTGCCGCCAGACAACAATGACCCGCGCAAATGGCACTGGTGGGGCCGCGCCGAAGCCGAGCAAACCGGCACTTTTGTTGAAATGCCCTCAGTGGCCGCTGCAACCAACACCGCGGTTTCCAGCTTTGCCCATGCGGTGGTGGATGGCGGCAAAGTCGTTGGTGTGATCGGCGCAGATGTCGAGATTTCCAGCATCATGCAGGAACTCAAACGCACGCAATTGCCGGGCGAGGGCTATGCCTTTATCGTCAACCCGGCCGGGCTGATTTTCGCCCACGGCGATCCAACCCGCCTGAACCAGCCGGCCTCCGCCCTGGGTGCAGCATTGACCCCCGCCGTGCTGGAATCCACGTTCAATGAGAAGGGTTTTACTGAAGTGTCTATCGACGGTCGCACCAAGCTTGTGACCGTCTTGCCGGTGCCCGGCACCGAGTTCCGGCTAGTGGCGGTGAGCGACAAAGCCGCGCTGCAAACTGCCACCCGCGCGTTGCTGTTCAAGAGCGCCATCATGCTGGTGGTGTTGCTGATCATCATCATCAGTATCAGCGGCTACTACCTGCGCAGCCAGTTGCAACCCTTGCTGGGCATCCGTAATGCCATGCGCGAGATCTCGCAAGGCGACGCGGATTTGTCCCGCCGTCTGCCCATTCAGACTCAGGATGAAGTGGGCCAGACCAGCGAAGCCTTCAACCAGTTTATTGGCCAGTTAGGGCAGACCTTTGCCTCTGTGCGGGAGCGCAGCCAGCAACTGGCGCAGGGTGTGGAACAGGCGCGGCATGAAATCCAGCGCATTGCGCGGGAAGCCAACTCCATCTCTGACTTTGCCGGCCACAACGCTGCCGCCATTGAAGAGGTTACGGTCAGCGTGTCCGAAGTTGCTTCTTCAGCACGCCAGGCAGACGAACTGGCCACCCAGACGGCCGAGCAAAGCCACAACAGCGCGCGCGATCTGGAGCAAATCACCCGGGAGAGCAGCCAGACGCGTGAAACCGTGCAGTCGATCTCCGGCATGCTAGACACGCTGGCCCAGCGCGCCAGTGACATCCGCTCCATTACCACTGTGATTGGCGAAATTGCCGGCCAGACCAATTTGCTGGCGTTGAACGCAGCCATTGAAGCCGCACGGGCCGGCGAGCAAGGCCGTGGCTTTGCCGTGGTGGCCGATGAAGTACGCAAACTGGCTGAGCGCACCAGCAGCGCCACCAGCGAAATCACCGGCATGCTCGAATCCATCAGCCAGGAAACCGGCAGCGCAGCGCAAAACATGCAAGGCGCACTCGATAGTGTCAGTGCGTCCGTCAATCTCACCACCAGTGCCAGCGAGCGCATGCACGGCGTCGCCAGCAATATCCAGGACATGGCCAGCCGGGTAGGGCACATTGCCGATGCAACGCAAGAGCAGCGCAATGCCACCAACGCCATGAGCGAGAGCACAGAGCAGATCAACCAGCGTATCGCGCAATCTGACAGCGCTTTGCAAAGCACCTCCCGCAATCTGGAAGACCTGGAAAAACTGGCTCAGGCCATCAACGCCGACTTTGGCCGTTTCCGCCTCTAACCACCACCCCAAAACGCCCGGCACACCGCTCTGTGCCGGGCACTGCGGAAATTCAACATAAAAACAGGTTTTATACCACTCAAACCGGTTTGAATTTGCATTGCGGCTGACTACACTGGCTGTTTTCTATCCATGAGAACAACCATGAACAGCCGGCAAAGCCTGTTGCGGCGACTTGATGAAATTGGCCTTTCCCTGGCGCGCTGCGGCGACGCCATTGCCTTGTTTGGTCTGGGCTCTGCCGGCGTTGAGCGGGAGCGTATGGATCAATGGTCGGATCTGGATTTCTTTGCCATTGCCGCACCTGGCAAGAAAGCCCGATTGATCGACAAACTGGATTGGCTGTCTGACATCCGCCCGCTGGCCTTTCAGTACCGCAATACCGTTGACGGCCACAAGGTCATGTTTGATGACGGGGTGTTTTGCGAATTTGCCGTATTCGAACTGGAAGAACTGCCCGCCATTTTTTACTCCCCCGGCCAGATGGTCTGGGCAGCACCAGGCGTAGCGCTGGATATCTGCCAACCCATTGCCCAGCCACCCGCCGCCAGAACAGAGAAATGGCTGATTGGTGAAATTCTCGGCAACCTTTACGTCGGGCTGGGGCGTTATGCGCGCGGAGAGCGCCTGTCCGGCTTCAGGCTCGTGCAGGTGGATGCGGTCAACCGGGTTCTGGAACTGACCGCGCTAGCGAGCACCGCCGCTGCGCCAACAGACCGTTTTGCGCCAGAGCGGCGTTTTGAATTCAGGTTTCCAGCCAGCGCAGTTGACCCGTTCATGCCCGGCTACAACGCCACGCCACAAGCGGCGCTGGCCATTCTGGACTGGCTGGAAAACCGCTATGGCGTCAATGTGACCATGGCCCGGCACATCCGCCACCTGGCAGAAACAGCCGCAGACCAGTTGCCGGGCTGATTCATGCAAATAGCTCATCAGAGCTAGCGGATTTTTGATCTTAATTGCATGACGCATCCAGGGCTAAGATGAGTTCCACACTCAGCCACCCGGAGCCATCATGCCCAACGAACCCACCGCCGCGCGCCAGGCTTTTGGCGCCACCGCACCCAAACTGGCAGAACTCACTGACACCGTCTTGTTCGGTGACGTCTGGGCGCGCCCGGATTTATCCGCGCGCGACCGCAGCCTGATCACCGTCACCACCCTGGCCGCACTTTACCGGACCAATGAACTCCCGTTTCACGTGGGCCGTGCACTGGACAACGGCGTCACGCGTGACGAAATCATTGAACTCATTACCCATCTGGCCTTTTATGCGGGCTGGCCCAATGCCATGACCGCCATGAATATCGCCAAAGCGGTCTTTGCCGAACGCGGACTCTAACCCCGAAACCGAAACGGGCTGTGCCCGCACGGAGTAAACCATCCATGGATTACCGCTATCTGGGCCGCAGCGCCCTGCAAGTTTCCCCGCTATGCCTTGGCACAATGATGTTTGGCGGCGAGACCGATGAAGCCACGGCGCAACGCATCATTGCCAAAGCATCTGAACAAGGCATCAATTTCCTTGATACCGCAGATGTTTATCACGCTGGCCGCGCTGAAGAAATCACGGGCCGGGCCATTGCCGCACAACGAGATCAATGGGTAGTCGCCACCAAATTTGGCTTCCCCGGCGGCACAGGCCCCAACCAGCACGGCCAATCACGCAAGTGGATCATGCAATCGGTAGAAAACAGCCTGAAACGACTGGGCACCGATTACATCGACATTCTGTATTTTCACCGCGCATTACCGGGCGTACCGCTGGAAGAAGGCGTGCGCGCCGTGGCGGATCTGATCCGGCAGGGCAAGGTGCGCCATTTTGGGGTTTCCAACTTCAAAGGCTGGCGCATTGCTGAAATGGCGCGACTGGCAGACCAGATGGGAATTGATCGCCCCATCGCCAGCGAACCGCTCTACAACCTGGTGGATCGCACGGCGGAAGTAGAACAACTGCCGGCCGCCGCGCATTACGGCCTGGGCGTGGTGTCGTACAGCCCGCTGGCACGCGGGGTGTTAAGCGGCAAATATGCAGTCGACGCACCACCGCCGGCGGATAGCCGGGCAGGGCGCGGCGATCGGCGCATTCAGCAAACCGAGTGGCGACCAGAGTCACTAACCATTGCGCAGACGATTGCGGCCCATGCCGCTGCTCGCGGCACGACATCGATCGGCTTTGCGCTGGCGTGGGTACTTAACAACCGCCTGGTGAGTAGCACCATTGCCGGCCCGCGCACCGAAGCGCAGTGGGATAGCTATCTGGAGGCGCTACGGTTCACGCTCACGGCCGAAGACGAACAACTGGTCGACCGACTGGTGCCACCAGGACACGCCTCCACGCCAGGTTATACCGATCCTGGTTATCCGGTAGAAGGGCGACTGGCACGCTAAGGCAGGCCGGGCTTTACGCCAGCAAAGGCGGCAGAGCCCGGCGCGGTCGGGTCAAACCAGTTCAACCTTGATCCAGTTTTTGGCGGTGGCATCCCAATACTTGTAGGCGTAGCCGGCCTGTGCGGAAAGATCGCGAATTTTGACGCGATCGACACCACTGTCAATGCGGGTGCGGGCAACGGCATCCGCCTCAGATTCGGTGTCGTGCAAGGTAATGCCGTGACCTTCAGAAATCAGGGCAAACAGAGGGTATTTCAGGAATTGTTTCATAACCGGCTACCTATGCCTGCACGGGCAATCCATGTGTGCCACGGCCAGACAAATCAACGAAAGTGAAGGACTGTTTACTCCGGGTTAATTTTCTATATTTGTAAGCACTACACCAAAAGCAAACTCTGATATCGAGTATACACAAGGAGTTATGCCATTTGAATGTAAGAATAAAATGTACCGATGAACGGATAAAACGATTGTTTGTGTGCTTTGCTTACTAACGCAATGATCGCCATACAACACGACAAACACAGCACAACCACCCACCACCCCGAACGAACAACGGCCCACATCCACCGCCTGCGCGCATAATAAGAACTGGTTCATGAAGAGAGTGCATTAATGGCCAGAGACAATTACAGTGACCTGCTGGCGTTTATTGCCGTCGCCCAGGCGCGCAGCTTTACCCGTGCCGCCGCCCAACTTGGCATTTCCCAATCTGCACTGAGTCACACCATCCGCAATCTGGAAACCCGGCTTGGTCTGCGCCTGCTAACCAGAACCACCCGCAGCGTTGCCACAACCGAAGCGGGCGAGCATCTATTACAGGCCATTGGCCCGCGCTTTGAAGAAATCGACGGGGAACTGGCCGCATTGAGCGATCTGCGCGACCAACCCGCCGGCATCATCCGGATTACTGCCACGGATTACGCCACGCGCACCATTCTCTGGCCGCGACTGGGGCCGTTACTGGCGCAGTTTCCGGAATTGCGGCTGGAGGTGATCAATGATTACGGCTTGTCTGACATCGTGGCAGAACGCTACGACATTGGCGTGCGACTAGGTGATCAGGTTGCGCGGGACATGATTGCCGTACGTATCAGCCCGGATGTGCGCATGACCATTGTCGGCGCACCTGACTATCTGGCACGCCACGGCGTACCCACCACCCCTCAGGCACTGACCGGACACAATTGCATCAACCTGCGCCTACCCACCCACGGCGGGACTTACGCCTGGGAACTTCAGAACGGCCCACATCAGTTGCAAGTCAAGGTAGAAGGGCAGACCACCTTTAATGGCAGCTATCAGATGCTGGATGCTGCACTAAGCGGCTGCGGGCTTTCCTACTTGCCAGAGGACCTGGTCAAGCCCCATGTCGACGCCGGGCAGCTACAATGGGTTCTGCCCGAATGGCACCCCACCTTCACCGGACTGCACGCCTACTACCAGGGCCGCAAGCAGTTTTCACGCGCGCTGACACTGGTCATCGACACCCTTAAGTACCCGCAAAACACCTGAATATCAGCGCGGAATATGGCCTGCGGCGGGTTTACCTCCCTACTGGCGTCAGCAGCCTAGTCAGCCGTTTTCTTACCAGACTTAGATCGAAACGGTTTGACCCCGGCAAACCCGACCGCCCAGAGCCGCCGACTCTGGCTCAACGAGAACCAGCAAACCCGAAAAATCCCGCCAGCCCTGATGCCGGGCGGGATTAGCGCTCATACAAACACCGCATCTCACCGCCCACCTACCCGCGACACCCAGGTTGCAGCCCTGCGCACCCGACCGGCCAGCGGGTCAATTTTCATTTCTACTTTCACTTTGTCAACGACATTGCTTTTCTTATTAGAAAGTAAAAAGAAAGAATACCTATATTTTCTAGAAATTATTTCTTAATCAAGGAAGAGATCATGGGCGGGATTCGCATTTGCTGGCGTAGCGTTCTGCTACGCCTGTTCAGTTGCGCCTTGCTGGCACTGGCTGCCAGCCACACCAGCGCACAGGTTGTCACTTACCACTACGACAACGCACGCACCGGCGCGACACTGGGAGAGACGACACTCAACACATCCAACGTCAATACCAGCAGTTTTGGCAAACTCTATTCGTTTGCCGCAGACGGGCAGATCTATGCCCAGCCCTTGTTTATGTCAGGCGTAAATATGGGCGCAAAAGGTGTGCATAACGTGGTGTACATCGTGACCGAAAACAACTCGGTCTACGCGTACGACGCAGATGCACCGGGCAATCCGCTCTGGAAAGCCAATATGGGGCCAGCCATGCCAGCCTCGGTCTGCTGCGAGCCGCGCGACCTTTACCCCAACATTGGCATCACTTCGACACCAGTCATTGACCCGGATACCGGCACGCTTTACGTCGTGGCCGAGAGTTACGAGGGCGGCATCGGGTATTTCCGCATTCACGCACTGGACATTACCACCGGCCTGGACAAAATCCCCGCCGTCATCATTCAGGGCAGCGTACCCGGCACATCCAGTGACGCCAGCGGCGGCCTGGTGCCGTTCAATGCAATCCAGCACTGGCAGCGCCCGGGGCTGCTGTTGATGAATGGCAATATCTGGGTCTCATTTGGCTCGCACCAGGATGCAGATCCGTACCACGGCTGGGTGTTTACCTACAGCGCGGCATCGCTGGCGCAAACCGGCATTCTTTGCGTTTCTCCTGACGGGGGCGAGAGCGGCATCTGGCAGGGCGGCGTTGGCCTGACCGGCGACGCGGCCGGCAACGTGTATCTGGAGACCGGCAACGGCGCATTTACCGTCACCTCCGGCGGGCGCGATTACGGCGACAGCATCCTCAAACTCAGCCTGGGCGCAAGCGGGCTTGTGGTAAACGACTATTTCACACCCGCCACCCAGGCAGAAGACGCCGAATTTGACTGGGATCTGGGCAGCAGTGGCATCTTGCTGATTCCTGGCACCTCACTTGGCGTCGCCGGGGCCAAAGACGGCAAGCTGTATGTCTTTGATACCAACAACCTGAGCCACTATCACGCTGGCGGCGATCAGATATTCCAGGAATGGCAGGCCACGTTTGCTTACTCCGGCACAGAGGCGGGCGGCTTCTGGGGTGGCAACTACATCTGGTACAACAACACGCTATTCGGGTACGGCGAGCGTGATGTACTGAAAGCCTTCGCCTTTAACGGGACCAATTTCAATACCACCCCCATTGCTCAAGGCACCATTGCACCGCTTTCCGCCATCAGCAACGATCCATCCATTTCCATTTCCGCCAATGGCACGGCCGCAGGCTCTGCCGTGTTGTGGGCCACGTTCTCTGCCACCGGGACAGCCAATGGCAGCCTGCAACCTGGCATCTTTTACGCGTTTGATGTCGCCAACCCAAGCCACATGCTCTGGAGCAGCAATCAAAACAGCACGCGTGACGTCATGGGTAGCTGGGCCAAATGGGTGCCACCCATTGTGGTCAACGGCAAGGTCTACATCGCAACCTTTGACAATGCAGTTCACGTCTACGGTCTGTTACCCCCAACAAGCAGTGGTGGCACACTCACGGGCAGCGGCGCCAGTCTGGCTACCAACGCCAACCTGACCACGGAAGGCACGGCTGACTGGATCCACTGGGGCAATTCTCCCGTCAATCGCAAAGCCGGCGTCACTTCGGTGATCAGTGATTTCACTCCGGTGGGCATTGGCCCCTCCGCCGTGTACAACAACGATCTACGCCCTTTAAGCTGGAGCGACGGCACACCCACCGCCGCGGCGGCCACCGACATCAACGGAGCGTATGTCAACGGCGCCAACAACGGTTTCGAATTTACCGCACCCGCAGATACGACGCAGCGCACGCTGATCGTGCATGTCGGCGGCTGGAAAACCAGCGGCAAACTCACCGCACACCTGTCTGATGGCTCAGCCGCTGACTTTACCGACACGACCGCACTCGCCACCGGGCAATACGATCGCACTTACACGCTCACCTATAGCGCCGCTTCGGCCGGGCAATATCTGAGCGTGCACTGGATTGCCGCATCCGGCACCGGTAACGTCACACTGAGTGGCGCCGCGCTTTCTGTGGCGACCAGCAATGCACTGAGCGCCACTGCCGGCAGCCCGCAAAGCGCCGTCAGCGGGACTGCCTTTGCCACTGCACTGCAAGCCCAGGTCAAGAACGGTAGCGGCAACCCGGTTAGCGGCGTCACAGTAACCTTCACCACGCCCGCATCTGGCGCGTCGGCCACCTTTGGTGGACAAAACACCGCCACAGCCGTCACCAACGCCAGCGGCATTGCCACAGCGCCAACCCTGACAGCCAACGCCACAGCAGGCAGCTACACCGTCGTGGCCAGCGCTCCGGGGACCACCGGCACCGCCAGCTACAGCCTGACCAACACGGCAGCTGCCAACAACAATGTCAGCAGCACGGCTGGCACGCCGCAATCCGCCACCATCAACACGGCCTATCCGGACGCGCTGCAGGTTCTGGTAAAAAACAGCAGCAATACCCCGGTTAGCGGCGCCAGCGTCACGTTTACTGCGCCTGCCAGCGGCGCCAGCGCCAGCTTTAACGGCAGCACCACCGCAACCGTCACCACCAATGCCAGCGGCGTAGCTACTGCACCCGCATTGACAGCCAACGGTGTGGCCGGCAGCTTCACGGTCACGGCCAGCGCCGCCGGCGCCAGCACGCCGACCAGTTTCTCGCTCACCAACATTGCAACCAGCAGCACCGGTAGCGCCTTGCTCAACGGCACAGGGGACAGTGCAACGACAGCCGCCAATCTGACCACCGAAGGGTCGGCCGACTGGGTTCATTGGGGCGAGGCAAGCCTGAACCGTAAAGCCGGGGTCACCGCCGCACTCAGCACTTACACAGTGGTCGGCAGCGGCGCCGTCACCCGTTACAGCAATGACCTCAGAACCCTGAGCTGGACAGATGGCATACCCACCACCAGCACCAGCAATGCTGACGGGATTTACATCAGCGGCAGCAACAATGGCTTTTCGCTCACCGCGCCGGCGGACACCACCACTCGCACGCTCGTCGTTCATGTCGGCGGCTGGAACAGTAGCGGCAAGCTGACGGCACACCTGTCAGATGGTTCAACCAGCGACTTTGTTGACACCACCGCTGTAGCCAGCGGGCAGTTTGATCGCAACTATGTGCTGACCTACCAGGCGGGCAGTGCGGCGCAAACGCTGACCGTTAAATGGGTCATGGCTGCCGGCACTGGCAATGTAACCTTCAACGGGGCCGCGCTGACGCAACAGCAGCAAATCCTCATCGCCAGCAACGCGGGCACCCCGCAAAGCGCCACCGTCAACAGCGCTTTCACCACGCCATTGCAAGCCAAGGTCACCAATAGCAACGGCAATCCGCAAAGCGGGGTCAGCGTTTACTTTAGCGCCCCGATCAGTGGTGCCGGCGCCAGTTTTAACGGCGCCAACATTGTAACCGTCACGACCGATGCCAATGGCCTTGCCACCGCACCACAGCTGACCGCCAATGGGCAAACCGGTACTTATGCGGTCGTCGCCAGCATCACCGGCAACAGCGGACTGGCCGTTTTCAGCCTGACCAACAAGGCTGCGTCGACGGCTTCACTGACCGGCAATGGCAACCTTAACGGCGCCAGCTTTAACCTGAGCACGGAAGGCACTGCGGACTGGGTACACTGGGGCGAAACCCCGATCAATCGCAAAGCGGGCGTTGCCGCGCAAATCAGTACGTACCAGATTGTCGGCGCGGGCACGGTTTACCTGTACAGCAACGATTTGCGATCCAACACATGGAGTGATGGTACCCCAACCGCAACGGCAACAGCCAATCTGGATGGCGTCTATATCAGCAACACTGGCAACGGGTTCTCGATCAGCGCGCCAGCAGGTACCACACCACACACCTTGATTGTGCACGTGGGCGGCTGGAAAAGCGCCGGCAAACTGACTGCGCATCTTTCTGATGGCTCCGCGGCAGACTTCACCGACACTACAACG
>JASLES010000429.1 GCA_030151005.1 Silvimonas sp. | reverse complement strand
AAAAAAAAAAAAAACCTTTGGGGGGGGGGGGGGGGGGGCGCACAAACCGGGCTGCGGGGTGGCCGGGATGCACTGACCTTAGCGTAACGATTCCATGCCGATGTAGATCGCCAGGCCGCCGAATAAAAGGCCGAGGTAGTTTGCTGAAGCCATCGACGAGATTTCCAGGATAACGCCCGCAACAATACAGCCGAACGTAGCCATCCAGTTCATGGGGAAGTCCTGGTGGGGTCGGTTTGCTGAAATGAGAATCCCGTCATCAGGTTCACATCGTGCCCCTTGCTTCGTGAACGCGGGCCAGAAGCTTTGCGACCAGCGGGTCTGGTTTAAACGCCCGAAACAACTCAACTTTGAAAAAGGGCACTCTCGGCTGGAACACAATTTCGGCGCCAAACAGGCCGGGTTGGGCCAATTGCAGGGTGATCCGGGCTGGATGCAATGCCCGCGTGAAGCTCACGTTAATGATGTTGGAGAAGGCAACATATTCTTCTTGTTGCCCTCGCCGGACGAGTAACCGGTCTCCGCAGTCATACACTTCATCGGCCAGTTCCCGCGTCAGCTTGCGTGCGTACGCCACGCCCAGGAAGATCAGCACCGCAGGCCCAAGCAGAAGCGGGAGATTTGTATTCGCAGGCCCTTCAAGCAAGGTGAGCAGCAGAAGGGCCGCTAATGCAAGCCAGAGCCACGGGAAGAGCCGCCTCGTAAAAAAGCTGCTGGCTGAGACGCGATGCATATCCTGGTGTTCTGGCTGTAGTTGAGGGGCTTAGGCCGCCAGCGCCGCCTTCTGCAACACAATCAACTCTTTGATCCCTTTCTCCGCCAGGTCCAGCAACTGGTTCATCTCTACCCGGCTGAACGGTACGCCTTCTGCTGTCCCCTGGATTTCCACAAAATCTCCGCTGCCGGTCATGACCACATTCATATCGGTTTCGCAGGCGGAGTCTTCCGGGTAGTCCAGATCCAGCACCGGGCTGTTCTCAAAGATGCCGACAGAGATTGCGGCTACATGATCTTTGAGCGGGCTCTCGGTCAGTTTGCCAGCGGCGATCAGGCCGTTGATCGCGTCGCTGATGGCCACAAACGCGCCGGTAATGCTGGCGGTGCGGGTGCCGCCGTCAGCCTGGATCACGTCGCAGTCCACCAGAATCTGGCGTTCGCCCAGTTTTTCCAGATCAACCACTGCGCGCAGGCTGCGGCCGATCAGGCGCTGGATTTCCTGGGTGCGGCCAGATTGCTTGCCTTGCGAGGCCTCGCGACGCATGCGGCTGTTGGTGGAGCGCGGCAGCATGCCGTATTCAGCAGTCACCCAGCCCTGACCTTTGCCTTTGAGAAACGGCGGGACGTTTTCTTCCACAGTGGCGGTGCAGATGACTTTGGTGTCGCCAAATTCCACCAGCACGCTGCCTTCGGCGTGGCGAGTGTAGTTGCGGGTCAGGCGCACCTGGCGCAGTTCATTGGCTTGGCGGTTGGAGGGGCGCATGCGGTTGTCCTTGTATGGGCTATCGGGCGGAGTATAGCGCAAGCGTTGCGCATAACATGACGCCCGCCTGGATTGGGTCCGGTGCGGGCGTCATGTGTCGGGCAAAATTCGCGTTTACCTGGAGTACCGGGCGATGGCGCTCTGGATTTCCGAGATGGCTTTTTCGATATCGTCTTCGGTGATTTCGCCCGTTTTCTTGATATCGATCGGGTCCACATGGGTGGCAATCGTCACCTGATCCAGCTTCTGGGTGGAGACAAACGCGCTCGATGAAACGTTGTCGTCTTCCTCTTCGTGCCAGTTGATGCCCAGTGCGGTGAGGTTATCGCCAAACTTGCCACCGCGCAGGTCAGCCCGATCCATCAGTTGCGGAATCGAGAACAACACCGGGAAAGCCGAGAGAAACTGCGTCAGTTCATCATGATCGACCGAGGCCCAGAAGCCATCGGTACACAGCAAGATGCTGTCGCCATCAGAGAGCGCCACTTTGCCGCCTACCTCAATCTCGGGCGGGTAAGAACCACCCAGGCAGCTGTAAATCTTGTTTTTCTCGGGATGGACCAGCGCTTCTTCTGCGGTGATCTTGCCTTCATCGACCATGCGCTGCACTTTGGAGTGATCTCGCGTGCGGCCGACAATACGCCCTTTGCGCACCAGATACAGGCGCGAATCACCGACGTGCGCCCAGTAGGCAATGCCGTCCTGGATCACACAAGCGACACAGGTTGTGCGCGGTACTTCAACCAACTGGTGGTTGGCGGCGTAATGAAAAATGGCTTCATGCGCGCGCTGGAACGCCTCGGCCAGAAACTGGCTGGGGCTATCGAGCGAGGGCTGGGCCTTTTTCTGGAATTGATCGGTCAACAATTGCACGGCAATCTGTGCCGCCACCTCGCCATGCAAATGGCCGCCCATGCCGTCGGCCACTACCAGCAACAAGGCGTCGCGACTATATGAATAGCCCACGCGATCCTGGTTGTATTTGCGACCGCCAGTGCGGCTGTCCTGGTAAATGGAAAACTTCATTCGGTCACTCGTGCAGGTTTGGTGGTCAGGTTCTGCCAGGTACGACGCAATTGATGAATGATGCTACGACGCCGCGCCGGCCGCGACCCGGCTTCCGCCAGCTGCTTTTGCACCTGATGCACGCTTTGCGGACGCTCATCGGCATTCATGCGCAGGCAGCGGTCAATCAAGGAGAGCAACTCCGGCGAATAACGATCGCCGTAGCGTGCTGCCAGATCGGGCAATTTGTCTTCTTTCAGCCGTACATCTGCCGGTGGCGGCGCGGTGCCGGCCAGGCAGGCGTACATGGTGGCACCCACGCCATAAATATCGGTCCACGGGCCCAGAGAGTCTTTCTTGCCGTATTGCTCGGGCGCGGCAAAACCGGGGGTGTACATCGGCGTCAGCCGGTTATGTTCGCTGGTCAGCGTCTGGCGGGCAGAGCCAAAGTCCAGCAAAACCGGGGAGCCATCCTTGCGGATATAGATGTTGGCGGGCTTGATATCCAGGTGCAACAGCTTGTTCAGGTGTACTTCACGCAGGCCGTTCAACAAGGTGTAGAACACGTGGCGGATGAGTTTTTCATCAACACCTTCGCGGTCATGCTTGAGCTGGATTTCTTTTTGCAGCGTGCGGCCGCGCTCGTACTCCATGACCATGTAAACGGTGTCGTTGGCCCGGAAGAAATTGCGCACCCGCACGATATTGGGGTGAGAGATGTGCGCCAGGGTCTTGCCTTCTTCAAAGAAGCATTTCAGACCATGGCGGAACAGCGCCAGATTTTCGTCGCTGGTGGCCTGCACGGCATCACCCTCGCGGCGCAGTACCAGCGAGTTGGGCAGATATTCTTTGATGGCGACGGGATAATCGTTCTCGTCGTGCGCCAGATAGACAATACTGAAGCCACCAGCGGACAACAGCTTGGCAATCGTGTAGTTCTGCAGCTGATAGCCGCGTGCCAGCGGTTGATTACTCGGCGTCGTCATTATGGGGATTGGTATACTCACTCACTTCGGCGCATTGTGAGTGGCAGCCTCTCGAAAGTAAAGGCGCTTGCTTACAAGAATTAGCGGGCGGCGGTAGAAGGTAGCTGGCCGGTGTTTCTGGCCCCTGTCTTGCCGCCGTTGTGTAGTAAGGTAGCAACATATTCCAGAATGACAGGCGCGGCCTCGTCATGGAGATGCACCCGCCACAGCATGCACAGGCGCGGGCATATGGCCCGCTGCGGCAATAGAACAACAGCAAGGACGAGCAATGATTTACAGCATGACGGGCTTTTCGGTGGCCCAGCGTGAACTGGCCTCCGGCACATTGACGGTGGAACTGCGCGCGGTCAATCACCGCTTCCTGGATCTTTCCGTGCGGCTGCCCGAAGAGTTCCGGGCCTTTGAAGGCGCCATCCGCGAGAAAGTAGCCGGCAGCGTTGCGCGCGGCAAAGTGGAATGCCGTATTGGCTTTAACGCTACGGCAGGCGGCGCCGGAGAACTGAAACTGGACCGCCAACTGCTGCAAGGCTTGATTGCGGCAGCGCAAACCGCACAGGAACTGGCCCCGGATGCGGGCGTACTCAAACTGGGCGAACTCTTGCGCTGGCCGGGCGTGCTGACCCAGGCTGCGCCGCAAGGCGAGGATCTGGGCGAGGCATGCTTGTCCCTGCTGGGCGACGTGATCAAAGACTTCACGGCCAGCCGTGGCCGCGAGGGTGAAAAGCTCAAGGCACATTTGCAGGAACGGGTGACCGGCATGGAAGCCATTGTGGCAGAGGTCAAACCCAAGATTCCGCAACTCGTTACCGAATACGAAGCTCGCCTGAAAAGCCGTTTTCTGGAGGCCATGGGCACGCTGGATGATGACCGTGTCCGCCAGGAAATCGTGATGTTCGCGCAGAAGATCGACGTGGACGAAGAACTCTCGCGCCTTGCCGCACATCTGGATGAAGTGCGCCGCATTCTCGACAAGGGTGGCGCAGTGGGCAAGCGGCTGGACTTTTTGATGCAGGAGCTGAACCGCGAAGCCAATACGCTGGGCTCCAAATCGGTCTCGGTTGAAACCAGCCGTGCTTCGATGGCGCTCAAGGTGCTGATCGAACAGATGCGTGAGCAAATCCAGAACCTGGAGTAACCCGTTCGCGCAGCGTGACAAGAAAAAAGCCGGCCAAGCCGGCTTTTTTCTTTGTGTATGACGCGCACCTGGGTTAGAACGCCCGCGTCGCAAACGACAGCAGGATGCCGACCACACCAAAATCTGTATCGCCAAAGGTGGTACCGGCAAAGCCGATCGCCCCCAGGCCAGAGAGCAGAATGGCCGGCAAGAAGCTAATCAAGATCCCGTTGCCGAAAGCACCCAGCACAGCACCCCTGAGGCCGCCCGTGGCATTGCCATAAACGCCAGCGGTGGCACCGGTAAAAAAGTGCGGGATCAGCCCAGGTACGATCACGGCCAGGCCAAAGGCCGGGGTGACAAACATGGTCATCAGGCCGCCAATAAAGCTGGATACAAAGCCAATGACCACCGCATTGGGCGCAAACGGGAATACCGCGGGGCAATCCAGCGCGGGCTTGGCGTTGGGAATGAGCTTGTCAGAAATCCCTTTGAAGGCCGGGACGATTTCCGAGATCAACAAACGCACACCGGCCAGAATGATGTATACCCCGGCCGAGAACACCAGCGCCTGTTTGGTAGAGAACACCAGGAAATTCATGCCACCTGACAGCGTGCTCTCCACAAAGGCCGGGCCGGCGATCAGTGAAATCACCATAAACAGCACGGCCATGGTCAATGCCATGCTGATCGAGGTATCGCGCAGGAAAAACAGCGATTCGGGCACCTTGATATCTTCTGTGCTCAGGCCCCGTTTGCCGAAAATCTGCCCGATCAGCGCAGCAAAGATATAGCCAATGCTGCCAAAGTGCCCCAAAGCAAAGTGGTCGTGACCGGTGACCTTGCGGGTAAACGGCTGCGAGAGCGTGGGCATCAGTACCATCAGCGCGCCCAGCAGCAGCCCGCCGGTCACAACTAGCGTGATGCCGGTCATGCCGCCGGCGCTCATCACCGTCACCAGCAAACACGCCATAAACAAGGTGTGGTGGCCGGTCAGGAAGATGTATTTGAACGGGGTGGTGCGCGCCAGCAAGAGATTGACCAGCATGCCCAGGACCATCACGTAGGCGGTTTGGGCTCCGAGTTGTTTCAGGGCTAGCGCGACAACCACTTCGTTGCTGGAAATGGTGCCCTTCAGGCCGAAAGCCTGATTGAACACCTGGCGGAAAATATCCAGTGCGTTGGCCAGCGTTTGTACCCCGGCATTCAGGATCAAAAAACCCAGTACGGTTCTGAAGGTACCGGCGACCACCTCCGCAGCCCTGGCCTTTTGCAGTAACAGACCCGCCAGGGCAAACAGCCCGATGGCGAGCGCAGGCTCGGACAGGATATCGAACAGAAATGCGGTCATGGTGCGATGACACTCCGATCTCGAAGCGCGGCCAGGCGTACCCCCGTCGGCTGCCCTGCGTATGTAGCGATAACCTCTTGCTTTGTGCTGCTGCGCATTACGCGCGGACAGGTATTTAGCGCGCGATATCCAGATGCGGAGGTCGGATTTCGCTGGAAAAATCATCAGGGATGGATGAAATCAGTGCCGCCACTGCACTGGCGCTATTGCATTCATGCAATTTCTGCAGTTTTTCCGGATTCATAATGAGACGGGCGAGTTGGCATAATGCGGGCTGATGGCTTTTGCTGTCTGTGATGGCAATGGAAAAGATCAGCTTGACATGATGTTGCATGTGAATGCCGAATTGCACCGGTCTGCTGATTTTCAACAAAGACATTGCAGCGGCATATGCATTCAATTGCGGATCTGTTCGTAAAACAACAACGCCGGGGGATAGGGGGACAGGGCCATGGCGCTCTACCTTGCGGATCATGGCATTGACATGTTGCTGTGCGAGCGAGCCGTGTTCCAGCAACGGCGTGCAGGCTGCCTGAATGGCGTTATGCCAGTCATCAAAGCCTTCGGCGAAGCGGATGTTGCCGGCGGGGATCATTTCTTCGAGCGTCATGGACTTTACCGGAAATGGCAGGTTGGGAAACCATATTCCGATGGGCCGATAAATACTGAAATTGGAAGAATAACCATAATTCAAAATATTGGCGGTCTGAGCGCGTGCATATTTTTTCAGAAATGTAATGAACCCTGATTTATTAAAATACATTGCCTCAATATATCCGTGGGTTTGACGGGGATTTTCGCTAAATGTCATCCTGAATTATGCATAATTATTTGAAATATACCGGGTGCGCATAATTATGCATAAGCGCATAAAGGAATCTGCCAATGATTGAAAAGACGGACTGGCATTTCAGCCGCGAGAAGCTTGCAGATGTAGTCCTGTCCGCGCTACAGACCGGGCTGGCGGAGGTGGTGACCATTGCGGCAGCAAGCCGGATGGGGAAGACCGAATTTCTGGAGCAGGATTTACGTGCCCACGCCGGGAAAATGGGCTGGCACATTCATTCTTTCTGCTGTGGCGGCGTGGCGACACGAGTGTTGATACGGCGGCTGGAAGAGGCGCTGAATGAATTTGCCAGCCAGCAAAAAGGGCTGGAGCACTCATTTGCTGGCTGGACCGCTGCGGTCAGCAAGCCACAGCGGGGGTTGGCCCAGCGGATGGCTCGCAGTTTCTCCCAACGTTGGACGGAGCAAAAGACCGTGTTATTCCTGCTGGATGACGCAGACCGGCTGCTGCAACTGGCCGAGGGTGAAGCCCGGCTACAGGCATTATTGCGGACGTTTGCCGGCGCCGCGCGCCACGCTAAGCTGGTGCTCTCCTGCACCTTGCCCGGGTGCAACCAGGGCTTGCCGCTGCTGTTGCAGCAACAAAGTACGGTTTTCACTTTGCCGGATATTGGCGACGCATTTGCCCGGCACCTGGTCAGTCAGTACCAGCAACTAACCGCAAACCAGCATGGGGATGGCCGTGTCCTGCGCGAACTGGCCGGCCCCTATTACGGCATTACCTGGGGGCAAGTTGATGAAGGAATGATGCTGGACGCATTTAATCGTTTGCAGCGGATTCCATATTATCTGCGCGCCCTGGTGCAACACCTGGTGCTCAATCCGGAATGCCCACCAGAGCAGGCTTTGCAGCTACAACTGGCTCATTTGCAACGCCACAGTGTGGCGACATTGGCGTGGGAAGAAATGAGCAGACTGGACCGACTCTTGTTGATGCAGGTGGCCAAAGGGGTAAGCCGGTTTTATGGCACGCAAATACGGTCCTGGCTGGCAGAGGAAGTCGGGCTGACGGATGTTTCTACC
>JASLES010000413.1 GCA_030151005.1 Silvimonas sp. | reverse complement strand
TACGAGGTGGCGGAAATCATCGCCCTACCCGTTGAGGCAGGGCTGGCCGCATACCAGCAGTGGGTGATGGCGGCAGTGGCTACGCCAGGTGCTTGAATACTGTTCGCAAGCAAACGTTCGGTAAGCGCGTTTTTTTGCATTTTTTTTCAAAAACGCTTGACGAAAAAAAAGAGCATCCGTATAGTTGCGAACTCTCTCGGGGGTCGTTAGCTCAGCTGGTAGAGCAGCGGACTTTTAATCCGTTGGTCGCAGGTTCGAATCCCGCACGACCCACCAAAGAATCAAGCATCAAGGCTGCCCCTCGGGGTGGCCTTTTTGTTTTTGGGCCCACGCGAGGTATCGCCGTGCCCGAAAAAAAGCCCCGCAATGCGGGGCTTTTTCTTTTCTTTTCTTGTCGTCGGCGTTTGTTCAGTACTTGAACGCCAGTTTGGCCCAGAACGTCCGGCCCGGTTCATTGACTGGCGCGTCGCCGGCGTACCCAAAACCGGCGTCGCCGGCAAGGTTCAGGTGTTCGGCGTAGGTCTTGTTCAAGAGGTTATCTACGCCGGTGGTTAGCTGGATGTTTTTGCCAAACGCGTAACCACCGTTGAGCGAGAGCACGCCAAAGCCGCCGGTGGTGCCAAAGTCTTTGCCGACCACATTGCCCTCGTTTTGCGCCACCCGGTTCTGGGCAGCGACCACACGCCAGAGTGCGCCGGCGGACCACTGGTCGTGCTCCCACGCCAGGGCAAAGCGGGTATCTAGTGGCGGCATCTGGGCGAGCGGCTGGTTCAGGCTCTGGTTCTGGCCCCAGGCGTAAGCGGTAGAGACATCCAGCTGCCAGTTCTGTACAAACCGCCAGGTCACACCGGCTTCGCCACCGGCAATGCGGGCGTTGATGTTAAGCGCTTGGGAGCTGGAGCCCATCATGCCGCCACTGCTGTACAGGAACAGGATGTAATCCTGCACATAGCCGGCATAGGCCGACACCCAGGCTTTCAGGTTCTGATCCTTGTACTGCGCGCCCAGGTCAAGCTGCGTGGTCTTTTCCGGTTTGACGCCGGTGAAAGCATTGGTTGTGCCTGCGGGGCCGCTGTCTGGCGAAAACAGTTCCCAGTAGTCCGGAAAACGTTCGACATGCCCCAGCCCGATGAAGAGGGTAGCGGGCGTACCGGTTAGATCTCGCTCATAGCGGGCAAAGCCGGAGGGCAGGTTCTCGCTGCGGGTGTCGTTGAGGGTGGGATTGGCCATGTTCATCATGCCGGTGGTGGCACGCCGGTCTGTCGCCGTCGCATGGTCGAGCCGCAGGCCCGTGATCACCCGGTTGCCGGTTTGGGGTTTCCAGGTCAGTTGGGCAAACCCGCCAAGGTTGCTCATGTCGGCATCTTTGATCCACGGCATGCTGGCATAAGCGCCTTCGCCCGAGGCCGAGCGTGAGCGGTGGGCGTTGCTGGTGCCATCCAGGCCGGTAATGACGCTGATATTGGTGGTGATATCCAGCGTGGCGGCGACGCGGCCGCCTACCGTGCGGCGATCCACTTCTGCGGCCATGGGCATAGGCATGCTGCTCATCGGGTCTGGCGTGCGCAGGCTGTAGTTGTCCATCAGGTGGTCGGCATAGTTGTAGTAGACCTGTGCATCCAGCTTGCTAACCACGTCGTTGATGTCGGTGCGCTCAAACTTGAGGTTGGCGCTTTCCCGCTTGAACTGCACGCCATCCATACTGCGCCCGGCATAGCGGGCGTCTCCGTTGCCGGTACCCACGTTAAGCTCCAGCCGGGTCTGATCGTCTGGTGTCCAGCCCAACGCGGCATCCGCAGCCCATTTATTCCAGGCGGAAGGCACGTCGTGGCCGGCACCGTCTTCGTAATCGCCTTCATGCCCGTGATTGCCGGTAAAGCGGACATAGCCGTCCGGCGTACCGGTGGCTGCATCGACGTTGATATCGTTGCGGCCCCAGGAACCACCTTGCACCGCGCCATCCAGCCGTACGCCCGCTGTCTCAAAGCGTTGGGTATCGCGGTCAAACATGACCGTGCCGGCAGAGGAGCCCGGCCCCCAGATCACGCTTTCCGGGCCCTTGATCACCGTGAGCGTGTCAAAGCTGGATGGGCTGATGTAAGAGGTCGGGGCATCCATCCGCGCCGGGCAGGCGCCCAGCATGGTGGTGCCGTCGGTCAGGATATTGAGGCGGGAGCCAAACATGCCACGCAGTACCGGATCGCCATTGCTGCCCCCGTTACGGACAGCAGAGAAGCCTGGAATGGTTTTGAGGATGTCGGCACCGTCACTGGCCGGCACGGGCTGGCGCGGTGCTTTGGGGTCAGTGACGATGGTCAGTGGCGAGGTATCACGTACCCCGGTGACCACGACCGAACCCAGATCAATGATTTGGGATGGTGGCGGGGCGTCATCAGCGCGGCTGGATGCGGAAAATACGGTAACGAGTGCGGTCGTCAGCACAGACAGCCGCAAGGCGGCAGGGGATTGTTTTGTCATTTTTAATCGCCATGGGCGAGCCGCGCGCAGGCGCAAGCGGCACGCGAAATTGATCGGTGTTCAGGGCAATGCAGCGGAACAGATCAAACCAGTGGCGGGCCCCGGCCGGGCGGAAGCAGGCGGGGCTGGGTAAACAGGCGGGGTGGGGTAACAGAGGTACTGGCCAGCACCGGGGTGAAGGCGAGTTGCTGCAGGGCAGGCAAGGCCAGCACAGGCAGGCCGGCGGCGACGCCGTGGGCACACAGGGGGCAAGACTGAAAGACCAGTTGCGAGACCGGTGTGTCAGATTGATCGTCGCCATGCGTGACCACAACCTGAATACCGGAACCACTGCACAACACCAGCGCGTTGGTTTGCGCGCTGAGCATGGCCATGTGCACTGAAGGCAGGGCGAAGTTGAACATCGCGACCAGCATCGCGAGTGCAACAAATCGAGTCCCCAGCCACTTTTTCATGACTGCGGAATATATCACACCGGTATGCACTGCATCGGGCGGCACCGCGCCGCGACGGGGTCACGCCTGCGGCAAACCCGGCTGCGCGGTATCGAGTAAAGCCAGCGCTTTGTCGAAATCAAACTCTTCGATAGCCCGTGCCGCCTGGCGCAAGAGCGGTGCCTGAGCACGCCCGGCACACAGTGGGAGCAACTGGCTGACGGCATCCAGTGCGCCTGGGTCACTCTCTATTAACAATTGCCGCAGTTCTGCCAGCAAGTGGTCAATCCGGTCGTCCTGGGCCGGGATGGCCGTCGCTTGCCCATCGGGCTTCGGCGGCATCGTATCCAGGGAGGCCAGCCCGGTGAGGATGATGCCCAGTTCGTCTGCCACACGCTGGCAAAGGGCGTCTAGCTCGCTGGCGGAGCGCTGTTGTTCACAGGCGCTTTCCAGCTCACCGGCCAGCTGGGCCAGGTGATGGGCGCCCAGATTGCCGGCTGTCCCGCGCAGAGTGTGCGCGCAGCGTTGGGCGGCCAGCGGGTCTGTGCTTTGACGGGCATTGGCAAAGGCCTCGGCAAAACCACGATAGGCGATGCGGAATTTACCCAGCAGACGCAGGTACAGCGCATGCTTGCCCATGCAGGTGTTCAGGCCAGCGTGCTGGTCAATTCCGGGCAGCACCAGTGCCGTGGCGTCGCCGACTGGCGTTTCGGCGAGCGGTTTGCTGGCCTGGCGCGGGTGTATCCACCTGGCCAGCGTGGCAAACATGCCTTCAACATTGAGCGGCTTGGAAATATGGTCATTCATACCGGCAACCAGGGCTTTTTCCCGGTCGCCGGCCATGGCGTTGGCGGTCATGGCAATAATCGGTAAATCGGCCAGACCGGGTCGGTTGCGAATGTGTGCGGTGGCGGTGTAACCATCCATCACAGGCATCTGGCAATCCATCAGCACGCCATCAAACACCGCGCCGGCATCCAGCCGGTCCAGCACCTGTTGACCATCGCTGACCACCGTCAACACAATGCCGGCCTCTTCCAGTAGTTCCCGCGCCAGTTCCTGGTTCAGTTCATTGTCTTCGGCCAGCAGCACATGGGCGCCCGCCAGGGCGGTCATATGATTTTCTGTCAGGCCGCCGCGTTCAGTGGCACGGGTTTCAGTGAGCCCGCTTTTGCCCAGCACTTCGCCAATGGCTTCCAGCAGCGTTGAGGGCGTAACGGGTTTGGTCAACACGCACGGCAGATGGATTGCGCATTTGGCGGCCTCATCCAGTGCTTCGTCCCGGCCAAATGCGGTGACCATGATCACTGCGGGCGGCTGGCGAGCGTGGCGCAGTTTGATCTGTTGAACGGTCTGGATGCCGTCCATGCCAGGCATGCGCCAATCCATCAGCACCAGATCGTAGGGCAGTTCTTTTTGCTCTGCAGCCAGGATGTGGGCGAGCGCTACCGGCCCGCTCTCCGCGACGTCAACCTCCAGATTGAAGGTGCGCGCCATGCCAGAGAGGATTTCCCGCGCGCTGGCGTTGTCGTCCACCACCAGGGCGCGCATGCCAAGGAGTTCATCGGCCTTGA
>JASLES010000346.1 GCA_030151005.1 Silvimonas sp. | reverse complement strand
GTTTCGGTTAACTTCCGCTTGTCATAACGTGTTATATATCAGATCCATCTATCGTCGCATTGGCGCCAGAAGACGTGATCCGTCCGAAGCCGGTCAGCGCGTCTCTTTACACGCCCCCAGGCGCCACCCCTGCCGGGTCATGAAAGTATAAAAACATTACCCTGCGGCCAGTGAGCTGCCGGCCCCGCATCAATTTCCGGTCCCCCTCATTACCATGCCCGTTCGTGCTTTGCCATCACTGTTCAGCACCTTGCTTTTTGCCGTTGTGTTGGTGTTTGCCCGCCTCGCCAGCGCCGCCAACAACCCACTTCCATTTGATCTGCGTACGCCAGTATTGACTAGATGAACAACCTGGTGTCTTTTATAGCGGGTACAAAAAAGCCGCATCAATTCGTATGCGGCTTTTTTCCAGCAGCGTCTACCCGGGTTTGGGTATTACTGTGATTCTGAGTCCATGCATCGCGCAGGTTTTCAACCTACATGATGGCCGATTTCCGGTGCAAAGCAGACTTAGACGGCCGCCCGCGCCAAATTCCGCTTTGGCCGATTTGTTGCCAGTCACACCTAGACTCCGACGATACCGCTGGCACCACCGACAGCTTTCCCTGTACAACAAGAAATCCGGTCTGAGGATTGATGACCACAATCACTTTGTGCAGGGCTAGGAAGAGTCTATTTAAACAAGGGGTCAGCGCTTGCACCCTTGGGTAACAATATCATCTACGAGGTAGTACAGGCTGTATGCCGACCGGACCAAAGCCCCCTCGGTGACAGCGGACTCAAAGCATTTTTGGGTTTCTTCTTCCGACGCGAAACCATACTGTTCCAGTTTGTCCCCTGCAAATCCGGCCAGTCGCCACAGGTCAAATCCGTTGATTTCCCCATTTTCGCCGAAATCGAAGTCGACAATCCCGCCCTTGAGATGAACTTCGCACCCAAAGCCGTGCTTATAAAAGTTGATGCCTCCCAGCAGGACATCAGGTTTATCGATGACTGCGATGGCCCATTGCGCACAACTACTTGGTCGAGCAATACCACTAGCCACAAGCAGCTTCACTGCCGAGCTTACCGACGCAAGATAGTCATCGATGAGGATAGTAAGACGTTGATCCATAGCACCTCCCGGATTTGTTGAAGCGGGCCGGTTTGTTTTTCAGGTAGTCATTCTGTTCTTTAGCACAGCAGCACCCGCGTGATCCATCTTTCTGGCCGGGGAGAAGCCGTAGCACTGGCCATCAGTAGGCCCGCTGTTGATTTGCACTGAATCCTGACCCACCTTTTGCATCGAATTCTGACCCACCTGATAGCCCCTTTCAGGGCGCGGGTTTGGGCTGCCTGGGGGCCTTTTTCTCCTTTTCCGGTGGATGCGTGCTGTTCTTGAAACGGTAGCTGTCGTTCCCGGTTTCAACAATGTGGCAGTGGTGGGTCAGCCGGTCCAGCAGTGCTGTGGTCATCTTGGGGTCGCCAAAGACACCGGCCCATTCCGAGAAGCTCAGATTGGTCGTGATGATGACGCTGGTCCGTTCGTAGAGTTTGCTCAGCAGGTGGAACAGCAACGCTCCGCCGTTCTGGCTGAAGGGCAGATAGCCCAGTTCATCCAGGATCACCAGGTCGACATACATCAGCCGCATGGCCAGTTGCCCGGGCTTGCCCATGGCCTTTTCCTGTTCCAGCGTGTTCACCAGCTCGATGGTGGAGAAGAAGCGGACGCGGTGATGATGGTGTTCGATACCCTGAACGCCGATGGCGGTGGCGAGGTGGGTTTTGCCGGTCCCCGGCCCGCCCACCAGCACGATGTTCTGGGCCGAGTCGATGAACTCGCAGCGGTGCAGGCGTTTCACCAGCGCCTCGTCGGCATCGGCCACCGAGAAGTCAAAGCCGTTCAGGTCGCGATAGGCCGGGAAGCGGGCCACCTTCATCTGGTAGGCCAGGGAACGCACTTCCCGTTCTGCCATTTCCGCTTTCAGCAAACCGCCCAGGACCGCCGCTGCCGCCTTGTACGCCGGTGAATCCTGCGTCGCCAGATCACCCAGCGCCTGGGCCATGCCGTGCAGCTTGAGGGACCGCAGCAACTCCATCATGGCATCAGGCTGCATGATGCTTCCCCCTCAGCCGGTCATAGCGATCGACGTTGGCCAGCGGTTCAATCTGCAGGGCAAAGGCCTGCGGTGCTTCCACCGGTGGTACCGGCTGGTTGTCGAGCAGCCGGCTCAGGATGTTGAGGATGGTTTGCTTGGAGGGAATACCGGCTTCCAGGGCCAGCTCGACCGCCGTCAGCACGGCGGCTTCATCATGCATCAGCACCAGCGCCAGGATGTCGACCATTTCCCGGTCACCGCCAGGCCGTTTGAGCAGGACCTTCTGGAGTTGCCGGAAGCCGTCCGGCAATTCGCTGAAGGGTGCGCCATTGCGCAGGGCGCCGGGCTTGCGCTGGATGACGGCCAGGTAATGCCGCCAGTCGTAGAAGGTCCGACCCAGGGCATGTTTGCGGTCAATACAACGAGCATGCTCGGCAATGGTCTGACCCTCTGCCACAAAGACCAGGCGGTCCGCGTAAACGTGCAGGCTGACCGGCCGGTTCGCAAACGAGGCCGGTACGCTGTACCGGTTGCGTTCGAAGTGGACGAGGCAGGTGGGGGATACCCGCTTGGTATGTTCCACATAGCCATCGAAGGGCTGCCCGACCGGCATCAGGTGCGGGCGTTCCGAGGACCACACCTCCCAGATCGTGGCCTCCCGCTCCGGATGGCGGATCTGCTGCCACAACCGCACACACTCGTCCGCCAGCCAGTCGTTGAGTGCCGCGAGTGAGCCGAAGGGCGGAACGGTCTGCCAGAGACGGTGGCGGCTGTCCTGGACATTCTTCTCGATCTGGCCCTTTTCCCAGCCAGAGGCCACATTGCAGAACTCGGCGTCAAACAGGTAGTGGCTGACCATGGCACTGAACCGGATGTTGACCTCGCGTTCCTTGCCCCGACCAACCCGGTCCACAGCGGTCTTCATGTTGTCGTAGATGCCGCGGCGCGGAATGCCACCCCAGGCCATGAAGGCATGGTAATGGGCATCGAACAGCATTTCGTGGGTCTGCAGCAGATAGGCCCGCAGGAAGAAGGCCCGGCTGTGGCTGAGCTTGAGATGGGCCACCTGCAGCTTCGTCCGTTCGCCGTTGATGACGGCCCAGTCCTCACTCCAGTCGAACTGGAATGCTTCGCCTTCGGCAAAACGCAGCGGCACGAAGGTGCCCCGGCCGGTTGTCTTGGTCTGTTCGTATTGTTCCTGCCGCCATCGTCGTGCAAAGGCGGCAACCCGGTCGTAGGAACCGCTGAAACCCAGCGAAACGAGATCCGCGTGGATCTGCTTGAGGGTGCGTCGCTGTTTGCGCGGTCGTCGCGCTTCAACCCTGAGCCAGTCGGCCAGCCGGGTGGCATGGCCATCCAGCTTGCTGGGTGAATGGCGTTCCGGATAGACCGGAATGACGGCCTCCGAACGGATGTAGCGGCGAACCGTGTTTCGGGAAACACCAAGCCGTCTCGCGATCTCGCGCAGTGGTACATGGTCCCGAAAATGCCAACGTCTGATGATGCTCAACATAGCCACGTCGATCACTCCAGTACTCCCGCTCGTTACCTCACGGGACAGTGTTCTACGTGGGTCAGTTTTCGGTGCAAATTACTGCATCAGGTGGGTCAGGTTTGGGTGCAAATCAACATACTCCTCATCTTGGCGAGGAGTGACTGGTAATCGCTTCCTGCGGGTGCTTTTGCAACCTCATTCACCGCATCTACGGCGGTGGTCATTACGTCCAGTTCACTCGAGATCTGACGGGCTGTTGATGCTCTGGTCCCGCATAACAGGGAGGTGAACACTTCCGGACTGGCTTGGGCATCGTCAATGGCCTTGGCATTTCCCAACAGGAAGGTTGCAAGAAGATCCTTGTCTGTGTCGGCTACGAAGGTCGAGGCGCTTTGTGCTTGTTTCAGTGGTTTGCTAAGGCTGTCACTGAAATTTGGAGCTGAAGCACAAGCGGTGAGTAGCAGCGATGCGGTTATGCACAAGCAACGGATGTACATGATTAGTCCTCGGCGTGCCATGTACATGGGGTATAGATCGCTTTGCTTGTAAGATATATCCCACTACATAAGTTGACAGGTGATGGCTACGCATACCCTGTCCAGAACAATTATTTTCATGGAGAAACTAGCTGTGTGTTTGTGCACTTCTGCCTTATTAGCACTAATGCTGCCTTGGGGGCCGGCTGCCGAGCTCTTCTCTTAATTGCCAACACTTCTCGCAGTAAAGATTGCTAATGGAATGCCTCGGCACCAATACTGGTAGGCACATGAAAATAATACTTTGGGGCAATGTGTTATGACGGAGGCATTCTTTGCGTACGCAACAGCTAATCCCGACAGAGATATCCTGATTCTTAGCAGAGAGATAGGTCGGCGGCTGTATGGAGAGATCACAGAGAGGATAATCGCGAAGAAGCGTAATAAAGGGTTGACCGTTTTTATGACGACCTATGGGGGAGATCCCCATGGCGGATTCCGTATTGCCCGATGTTTACGCCATCACTATGAAGATGTTCGATTGGTCGTACCTAGTTTTTGCAAGAGTGCTGGCACATTGATCGCGATATGTGCGAATGAGCTCGTAATTGGGGACCGAGGTGAACTTGGCCCGCTAGATGTACAGGTCAGCAAGCAAACGGAGTTCCAGGAGCGTAACTCTGGTTTGGATATTATGCAGGCTCTGCAAATGAACCTTAACCATGCGCAGGAGTCATTCAAGAAGTGTTTGGTCGATCTACGATACGCTGGTCGGCTCTCCACCAAACTGGCAGGGGAGTTTGCCAGCCAGATTGCAACTGGCGTAGTTGCTCCTCTATACGCACAGATTGATCCCATTCGCTTAGGTGAACTGCAACGTGCGATGAGAATCGCCCACGAGTACGGTGAACGGCTTGACGGATACTCGCGAAATTTGAAGCCACAGGCCTTGAACCGCCTTGTTGCAGGTTACCCCTCTCACGAGTTTGTGATTGACCGGAAGGAAGCTGGTGAGTTATTTTCGCGCGTTCGTCCGATGGATGACTCCGAAACTGCACTAGCTGAGGCATACTGGACTAACGTATTTTGTGAGCAAAGCGACGTCGGTCCAGTCATGTTCAGTCTTCAACTCCTTCTTGAGGAGGCAAACGGAAATGACCAAGGACATGAAGAGACCGGTGAGCCAGTTGCACAATCAGAAACTGGGGCTTTTGCCCCTAACAAATCAGAGCGCAATCCAAATGACCCAGAAGCCAAGCAAGCTGGTGCTGCCCCCAAAAAAGGCTCTCGCACCCGCCGTCCAGCACGCGGACAGTCTTGAGAGCTACCAACGGAGTCAGATGGAGAAGGCTTTGTCCTTTGCGCGCATGGTTGCTGAGCAACAGAGCGGATCGATAGATGACACCTACGCTTTAGCGATGTGATCTCAGCTATGTACGCTTAACAAAAAGCCCCGTGTTAACGGGGCTTTTTGCTTTGTATGACTTCAGCGACGCGAACTTTTTTGGACAGTTTGGTGCATGAGTTACTCGTTCACTTGCAGGTTTCATCAAGGAACCCAGTAGACACCAGTCAACGTTCGATGCTTTGCGCTGGTATGGAGTTCAGTATCCAGCAAGCGTGAGACGTCTGCGTGAGACGAATCGCCATATCCAGTTGAGCTGCTGCTGCCTCGAAGCTCGCACGTTTTTGCAGATCAGCTGTGTCTTGAATATGGGCGAGTCGAGCCTGCTCAAACGGAGGGTACAGAATAATGGCCCTAACGAACTCACTTACTTTAATGTTGTCATGCAGGATGCCAGCGTTCGCGCCGGCATATTTGAAAGAATCCATGACGGTGAATTTGCCATCTCCATCCACATCGACCGGGTTCATAAACCACTTGAAAGCATAAAGAAGAAATATATTCGCAAGCCAACTGATATCGCCCGATTGCATCTTCTCAGTGGTACCAGTGCTTAAACTCACGTTCAAGTTGCTCGCGCCAAGCAAAATAACTTCTACTCCAGGTTTCCCAGCAGCGACGTAGTTAAAAATACCGGCGTAGCATTGTCCGAGGTAAACGATGGCATGTTTCAAGTTCG
>JASLES010000332.1 GCA_030151005.1 Silvimonas sp. | reverse complement strand
TGAATGGCGGTGCGCGTCATTACGATCACGGCATCATGCTGTTTTCCGCCATCAACGCTTCCGTCTCTATTTTTGCCGGTTGCATGATCTGGATTGGCATGGGCTGGGAAGATGGCGCGGGCGCGGTCACGCTGGGTGCGGTGGCATCCTGTTTCTTTGCCGCGATGGATGAACCAGCCCCGTTTATCCGGCTGTTCTTTGTCTGGACGATTGTCAGTATCGGGCTGTCGGCATTGATGTTATTTGCCATCATTCCCGCCTCTCACGACTTTGCCACGCTGGTGGCGTTACTGGCGGTGCCATTCCTGATCATCGGGACGCTGATTCCCCTGCCCCGCTTCAACATGATCGCCATGTTGCTGTCGGTCAACACCGCCACCTTTCTGGGGCTGCAGGGCGCGTACGATGCCAATTTCACTGCCTTCTTTAACGGCAACCTGGCCGGCGCTGCGGGGGCTTTGTTTGCGCTGGTCTGGACACTGATTACCCGGCCATTCGGTGTGCAACTGGCCACGCACCGTCTGGTCCACGCCAGCTGGCGTGATCTGGCCAATACCGCCGCAGGGGAAGACGCCCAGGATTACGCCCGCCTGAGCTCACGCATGCTGGATCGTCTGGGCCAATTGGTACCGCGCCTGGCCGCCAGTGGCGACGACAGCTACAGCGACGGCTTTACCGAACTGCGCGTGGGTTACAGCGCGCTGGAATTACAGCGGGACGAACTCGACCTGACTGACCTGGATCGCCACTCCATTGATGCGGTGCTGGGCGGCGTAGCCGGTCATTATCGGGCCCGCATTGAAAACAGCCGCCACAAGGCCGCACCCGACACATTGCGCGCACGCATTGACGACGCCATGAGCCTGGTGATCGGCCGGGCCGATCACGCCTCCCGCGAGGCACTGCATGCCCTGGTGGAATTACGGGTCAGCTTGTTCCCCGGCACGCCTGGATACCACCATGCGCCGGCATTCTGAGCACCTGGCCAGCTATGGCAGAACGAACATCAAACATGAAAAGAGAAACACCCGATGAGCGGTGAAATAGATATCTATGGCGTGTTCATCCCCAGCTTGCTGGCCTGGATGGTCATTGCTTTTTTCGTCACCGGCGGATTGCGGTTTGTGCTGGCTCGCGTCGGCTTTTACAAGCTGGTCTGGCACCGCTCGCTGTTTAATCTTGCGCTGTATGTGCTCGTGCTTGGCGCAACCGTCACCCTGATCCACTGGTTAAAACCATGAATAAAATCATTCGCAAAACGGGGACCATCGTCCTGACGTTGATCTTTGTTATCGCCGCCTTCATTGTCGGCCGCCATCTGTGGGACTACTACACCACCGCCCCCTGGACGCGTGACGGGCATATCCGTGCCGACGTCGTCCAGGTTGCACCCGATGTCTCTGGCCAGATTACCGACGTCAACGTGGCCGACAACCAGATGGTCAAACGTGGCCAGGTGCTGTTTGTGATTGACCGGGCGCGTTTCGAGTTGGCACTGCGCCAGGCCGAGGCCACCGTGGCGCTGCAAAAGCCGCTGTTGGCACAAGCCAGACGTGAGGCCGCACGTAACCGCAAGCTGGCTGATCTGGTCGCCACCGAAACCACAGAAGAAAGCATCGCCAAGGTCGAGCAAATTGAGGCCACCATCACCCAGGCCCAGACCGCAGTTGATGTCGCCAAACTGAACCTGCAACGCGCCACCGTGATCAGCCCGGTGGACGGTTATCTGAATGATCGCGTGCCACGCCAGGGCGACTACGTGACCACTGGCCGGCCGGTGTTGTCGGTAGTGGATAGCCATTCTTTCCACGTTGATGGGTATTTTGAAGAAACCAAACTGGCCGGCGTGCAAATCAACCAGCCAGTAGAAATCATCATCATGGGCGAATCGCGTCGCTTGCATGGTCATGTCGAAAGTATCGCCGCCGGGATTGAAGATCGGGACCGCACCGCAGGTGCCACAGGTCTGCCCAATGTGAACCCCACCTTTAACTGGGTGCGCCTGGCCCAGCGCGTGCCGGTGCGCATTGCACTTGATGAATTCCCGGAGAACCTGCGCCTGGTTGCCGGCCGCACGGCCACGGTATCGGTGCTGCAGAACGCAGCGCCCGCCAAGGCTCAGGCAGGAGCAAAATCGTGAAACTCGTAAAAACCGCGCTGGCACTGGCCTTGTTGCAGTCGCTGCTGGCGTGTACCACGGTTGGCCCGGACTATCGGGTGCCAGACAAGGCCGTCATCAACAACCCCAGCTCAGCCGGCAGTTTTATCGGCGCGCATGACCCGGCCGTTGCCATTGCGCCCGTGCCGGACGACTGGTGGAAGCTCTACGACGACCCGCAACTCAATGGTCTGGTGCAGCAAGCCATGACCGCCAATACCGAACTGCGCGTGGCCTCGGCCAACCTGCGCCGAGCGGTCTACATCATGGGTCAGGTCGAGTCCGAAAGTGGTCTGCATGGTGGCTTTGACTTTGCCGCCAAGCGCGCACAAGAGTCGGGCGAATCGTTCTTGCTCACTGAAAAACTACCGGTGCTGAACGAAGGTGACGTCGGCCTTGCCGTGTCTTATGACCTGGACCTCTTTGGCAAGCTCAAACGTGGCGAAGAAGCCGCCCACGCCAACGCTGAAGGCGCGCAAGCGGCACTGGATCTGGCGCGGGTAAATGTCGTGGCGCAAACCGTCCGTGCTTATGTCATGGCGTGTTCTGCCAACCATGAGTTGTCGGTCGCCCAGCATGAACTGGATCTGCAAAACCACAGTGTTGATGTCACCCGCCGCATGGCGCAAGCCGGGCGCGGGCGCAGCACCGACGTATTGCGTGCGCAAGCGCAGGCCGACATGTTGCGCGCCAATCTGCCGCGTTTTCAGGCCGATCACGATGCCGCCATTTACCAGTTGGCCGTCATGGTCGGCAAAACGCCAGCCGAAATCACTCAGGCATCGATCCAGTGCGCGGAAGAACCCCGCCTGAGCCAGGCCATCCCGGTGGGCGACGGTGCAGCCTTGCTTAAACGCCGCCCGGATATCCGCGAGGCTGAACGGCAACTGGCCTCCGCCACCGCCAAAATCGGCGTAGCAACGGCGGACCTCTATCCGGATATCAAGATTGGTGCCTCGGTGGGCTCTACCGGTATTCTGGAAGACTTGGGCACGCCAGCGGCCAATCGTTGGGGCATCGGCCCGCTGATTAGCTGGACCATTCCGGACAGCGGTTCGCGCGCACGTATTCATGCTGCCGAGGCCGGTGCCGATGCCGCGCTGGCCCACTTTGACGGCGTGGTACTGGGTGCGCTCAAGGAAACCGAAAC
>JASLES010000296.1 GCA_030151005.1 Silvimonas sp. | reverse complement strand
CGGAATCCAGTGGGCCGCCATGGGTGGGCTTTGCTGTGCGGGCGGTAGGGGGGATTCGGATCGATAGCGACAATCCGCCAATTGCGGTGGTTGCGTGTTAGCGCCTGGCGGTGTTTTACATACAGGCGGTGGCCGGAGCACGTTACTTTCTTTGCTTCGCCAAAGAAATTAACCAAAGAAAGGCGACCCCAGCCTGGCGACCCTCCGTGCTTCCCTCAGTCGGTCGGGAGCCTTGGGTCTCCCTCCACTCCCTCGGCGCTGGGCTTTGATGGGAAAAAATCAAAACCAACCACAACTGCAACTACCGGAGCGCCAGACCACGTACTTCCCTGGTCATACACCTGGCTTTTTGTACGCCACGCAATCGACTTCCACCTTGCAGTCGATGACCATGCTGGAGACCACACACGCGCGGGCCGGCGGGTTTTCGCCAAAGTATTCCTTGAACACTTTGTTGAAAGACTGGAAGTCACGGGGGTCGTCCAGCCACACGCCGCAACGCACCACATGTTCTGTGCCGTAGCCGGCTTCTTTCAAGATAGCGATCAGGTTCTGGATGGTTTTGTGCGATTGCGCGACGATGCCGCCTTCAATCACTTCACCGTTTTCCATGGGTGTCTGGCCAGACACAAACAGCCAGCCATCTGCACCGGCAGCGCGGGCAAACGGCAGGTGCTGGCCGCCAGTGCCGGTGCCGCCGCCTACGCCGTAACGGGTGATGTCGCTCATGAGTTACTCCTTGTTCGTTGAAATCAGTTCAAATCAGTTCATCGCCATTCAAATTAAACGGCAGATGCGGCAGCCGGCAGTTTGTTACCCACGCGCCCACGGCGCAGAAAGCGCCCGGCACGCCGGCCAGTAGGTTGTTTGTCGGTGGCGGATAACACGCCGTTGACCCACACAGCGGCAATGCCTTCGGCGGCTTGTTGCGGATCGGTAAAGGTGGCCAGATCGCGCACGGTATCCGGGTCAAACAACACCAGATCGGCCCAATACCCTTCACGGATGAAGCCACGTTCCGCCAGACCAAAGCGTTCGGCAGACAGGCCCGTCATCTTGTGGACGGCTTCGGGTAGTTCAAACAATTGTTGTTCGCGGCAGTAGTAGCCCAGCACGCGCGGGAATGCACCCCACAAGCGTGGATGGGGCATGGGGTCGTTGGGCAGACCGTCCGAGCCCACTGCGGTGGCGGGGTGCTTGAGGACGTTGCGCACGTCGGCTTCGCTCATGCAGTGGTAAACCGCGCCGGCCGGTTGCAGGCGTTTGGCGGCCTCCATCTGGGGAATACGCCATTCGGCGGCGATCTCGGCCAGCAGCTTGCCGCCCATGGCCGGGTACGATTCAGACCAGGTAATCAGGATGTCGATCTGGTCGGTCACCTGTTTGAGATCCAGCGTGGAGGAACTGGCCGTGTACGGATAGCAATCGCAACCGACGACTTGTTCTTTGCGCGCCGCATCCAGCGCTTTAAGTACATCTACTGTGCGGCCCCAGTTTTCTACGCCGGCACATTTCAGGTGAGAGATCACCACCGGCACGCGCGCGTGTTTGCCGGTCTGGAAGGCTTCATCCATGGCATCCAGAATTTCGGCAAACTCACTGCGTAAGTGCGTGGTGTAGATGCCACCGGCGTCGGCCAGTGGCTCGGCCAGCGCCAGCACTTCTTGCGTGCTGGCGGCAAAGGCATTGGCATAAGCCAGACCGGTAGAGAGGCCCAGCGCGCCGTAATCCAGCGCTTCGGCCAGTTGCGCCCGCATGGCGGCAATTTCTTTGGCGGTGGCGGCGCGGTCCAGTGCATCCATCTGGTTCTGGCGCAAGGCGGTATGGCCGATCAGTGCGGCCACATTGACAGACGGGCTGGCCGTATTCACTGCGTCGGCATATGCCCCAAACGTCGGATATTGAAACGCCTCGGCCGTGCCCAGCAGATTCATCGGGTCAGGCGGGTCGCCCTTGAGCGTGACGGGCGAGGCGCTGATGCCACAGTTGCCGACGATCACCGTGGTGATGCCCTGAGACAGCTTGGGCCACATCTGCGGCTGGCGGATGACGTTGGTGTCGTCATGCGTATGCACATCGATGAAACCGGGGCTCAGCACTTTGCCATCGGCATCGACCACGTCTGCCGGCTCCCAGCCGGAGAGATCGCCCAGCGCCACAATGCGGCCACGCGTGACGGCGACATCACCATTGCGGGCAGGGGCACCGCTGCCATCAATAATGCGGGCGTTGCGGATTAACAGATCACATTGCGACATCAGGTTGCTCCTTCAAATCTTCGCGAGCGGCAGCGGTAGCTCAGTCGCCAAGGGGCTGGCGATCGTCACCACCCCGGCCGGTATCGAGTACGTATTTGATACGCCGCAACAGTTCTTGTGCCTGGGCGTGTTCCAGCATGGCGACTTCCGTCGCCAGGATATCCAGCATCATCAACATGGCGTAGCGCGAGCTGGACGGTTTAAACACGAAGTCGGTTTCCATGATCTGGATGGGCAACAAGTGATCAGCCAGACCAGCCAGCGGTGAGCCCAGCGCGGTAATGGCGATGACCTGGGCGCCGTACTCCCGGGCAATGCGCACGCTGGTCAGCATTTCCGGCACCTGCCCGGTGACGGAGAACGCCAGCACCACGGCCCGGCTATCCATGGTGGCCGCGACCACGCGCTGCAAAACGGCATCCTGATAGGTACTCACCGGAATACCAAACCGCACCAGCCGGAAACGGGCTTCATCTGCCGCCACCGTCGAGCCACCGCCCATACCAAAGGCATAGACCATGCCGGCATGACGTACAGCCAGGGCGGCACGCTTGATCACATCCATGTTCACCAGGGCGCGGTTGGCCTGCAGCATGGACATGATGTCCTGGTAGACCACGTCGGCACTGTCTGCCGGCGCATCCGGGCGCGGTTGCAAAAAGCGCGAACCAATCGCCGCGGCCTGGGTAAGCCGGCGTTTCAGTTCCCGCACATCCGTGCAGCCCAATGCCTTGGCAAAACGGGTCACACTGGCTTTGGAAACACCGGCCTGCTCTGCAAGCGTATCAATGCTGGCCGCGCCGGCCACTGATAAATCCGCCAGGATCCAGCGCGCAACCTTTTGCTCGGACAAGCTGAGCTGATCAATCCGCTCTGCAATGCGCGTGACGATGTCGAACGAGGATTCCATGTTTGCCGCTGATCCAGTGCGTTGTAGTTTGCGCTTGACTGTTACTTTATAACAGATCAAATTCAGAAGTAACACGTTTTGCCTCAAGCAGGCGCCACAACTCCAGACAAATGGTGATTTATATGGCTGATACTAAATACCAGACCGGCATGATCGACCCGTTGAACAAAGGCGTGGGCGCCCTGACTGCGCCGGTGCCGCCAGCGGATGCAGGCACTCTGGGCTGGAACCTGCTGGAAGAAGAACTCAGTCTGCCCGCAGCCGTTCTGTATGAAGACCTGATTCAGCACAACCTGACCTGGATGCAGCAGTTTGTGTCGGAATACGGTGCCAAACTGGCACCGCACGGCAAAACCACCATGGCACCCAAGCTCTTTGCCCGGCAGATTGAGGCAGGGGCCTGGGGCATTACGCTGGCCACGGCGCATCAGACACGCGTGGCTTATGAACACGGCATCCGCCGCGTGCTGATGGCCAACCAGTTGGTAGGTCGACGCAATATGGAAATCGTGGCCGATTTGTTGCGCGACCCGGCATTTGAGTTTTTCTGTCTGGTGGACTCTGCCGCAGGCGTGGATCTGCTGGGCGACTTCTTTGCCAGCCGGGGTCAGACCCTCCAGGTATTGCTGGAACTGGGGGTCAACGGCGGTCGTACCGGCGTGCGGGATGCTACGCAACAGACAGAAGTCCTGGCAGCCATTGCCCGTTGGCCAGAGGCCATCAAGCTGGCGGGCGTCGAAGTTTACGAGGGCGTGCTCAAGGAAGAAGCGGATATCCGGGCATTCTTGCAGCGCGCTGTGGCCGTGACGCATGAACTGGCACAAGCCGGGTTGATCCGCCGCTCACCCGCTGTGCTGACCGGTGCCGGGTCCGCCTGGTATGACGTGGTGGCAGAAGAATTCAGCAAAGCGCAGATTGGCATGCCGCTGGATGTCGTGCTGCGCCCAGGTTGCTACCTCACCCATGATGTCGGCATCTACAAGGCCGCACAGGCGCAAATCCAGACCCGCAATCCAATTGCCCGCAAATTACGCACCAGCCTGAAACCGGCGTTGCAACTGTGGGCCTGCGTGCAGTCTATCCCCGAGCCAGAAAAAGCCATCATTGCCCTGGGTAAACGGGATGCAGCGTTTGATGCCGGCCTGCCCACCCCGGCCCAACTCTTCCGCCCGGGCAGCAGCAAGGCGCCGGCAGCCGTTCCGGCCCATTGGCAGTTGACCGGCATGATGGATCAACACGCCTATATGCAGATTCAGCCAGGTGATGATGTCCGGGTGGGTGACCTGGTGGCGTTTGATATTTCCCACCCTTGCCTGACGTTCGACAAATGGCGGCATATTCCGGTGCTGGATGCAGATTTCAACGTCGTCGACGTCGTGCAGACCTTTTTCTGATTGCGGATTGATTCGTCCGCCAGATGACCCATGCGTCACCCCGAGTTTGCCTTGATGATCATGTAGCGATCATCAGGGCGACTACGGTTCTTCCCTGATACACGACAGAAATTGTCGATGTTAACGTTAACATAAGTCGTAAATCATGATGTTATAAGCCAGTCGCCTACCCTTGCTGTCGGGACGGCGATGGGTCATACCGTGAAAGCGTATTGGAGTGCGCTACAAATTCACCGGTAAAACGGCCCGGATCTAACTACAAAGCTCTTAGCTACAGCGTTCCCGCAAACCGGCCCATGGGCCGGTACGGGCAGGCTGGATTACAGGGCAAAACAGGAGTCGACTCGAAAATGGTGCAGGGTAGCATGCTGCTGATCTACGCCCTGGTGGCGATTGTGGCGCTGATCGTCTTGATTGCGCGCTTCAAGATGAATCCGTTCATCACGCTGTTGGTGGTGTCGTTTGTACTGGCGGTTTCGGCAGGCATGCCGATGACCACCATCGTCAAATCGTTTGAAACCGGCGTGGGCAATACGCTAGGGCATATTGCGCTGGTGATTGCACTGGGCACCATGCTGGGCAAGATGATGGCCGAATCCGGCGGTGCCGAGCGCATTGCCCGTACGCTAATCGACTGGTTTGGCGAGAAAAACGTCCACTGGGCCATGGTGACCATTGGCCTGATTGTCGGCCTGCCGGTGTTCTTTGAAGTTGGCTTTGTGCTGTTGATCCCGATTGCATTCAACGTGGCCAAACGCACCAACACCTCCATGGTGCTGGTGGGGATTTCCATGGTGGCCGGCCTGTCTGTGGTCCACGGTCTGATCCCGCCGCACCCGGCCGCACTGCTGGCCGTAACCGCTTACCACGCCGATATCGGCCGCACCATTCTGTATTCGCTCATCGTCGGCATTCCAACAGCATTGCTGGCCGGCCCGGTGTTTGCCAAACAGATCAGCAAGTTCGTCAAACTGGATGGCGAAAACCCGATGATGAAGCAGTTTGCGCAAGACAAAGAGCGCGAATTGCCCAGCTTTGCCATCACCCTGGGCACCATTTTGCTGCCCGTTGTGCTGATGCTGATTGGTAGCTGGGCAGACCTGTTTTTTGCCAGCGGCACACTGGGTAACAACTTTCTCAAACTGATCGGCAATTCGGTCATGGCACTGTTGATTGCCACGCTGGTCAGCTTCTGGACTCTGGGTCTGGCGCGTGGTTTCAACCGCGAAACCATTCTGAAGTTCAGCAACGAATGTCTGGCCCCGACCGCCACCATTACGCTGGTTGTAGGTGCCGGCGGTGGCTTCGGACGCATCTTGATGGATAGCGGTGTCTCTAAAGTGGTGGTGGATATGGCCACCAGCGCGCACATCAGCCCCTTGTTGCTGGGCTGGATGGTTGCTGTGCTGATCCGTTTGGCCACGGGATCCGCTACCGTTGCGATGACAACGGCTTGCGGCATTGTGGCGCCGATCGCCGCCGCTGCCGGCGCGCATCCGGAACTGATGGTGCTGACCACGGGCGCGGGCTCTTTGATTTTCTCTCACGTCAACGATGGCGGTTTCTGGCTGGTGAAGGAATACTTCAACATGACCGTACCGCAGACACTCAAGACCTGGTCGGTGTGTGAAACCATTATTTCGGTGGTTGCGCTGTTGCTGACCCTGGCGCTGGCTACCGTGGTCTCCTGACGTTATTTTTTGCAGCAAACGGCCCGCCGCCCACACTGGCGGGTCGCGTATTTTCGCGGAGTGCGTAGCATGATTCTGATTTTGATGGGTGTATCGGGCAGCGGCAAAACCACTGTGGGGCAGCTGCTGGCCAAGAAACTGGGTTGCGGTTTTTCGGATGCGGACGTGTTTCACAGCAAGTCCAATATCGAAAAAATGCACAACGGCATTCCGCTGACAGACGATGATCGCTGGCCGTGGCTAGCGGCCATCCGCACGGCAATTGAGGACTACCGCCAGCGCGGTGTCACCCATGTATTCACATGTTCTGCACTCAAGGAAATCTATCGCGAGAAACTGGCCTATCCGGGCGAGGCGGATATCCATTTCGTGCTGCTCAATGGCACGGCGGAACTCTTGCAGCAGCGTCTGGCACAGCGCAAAGGTCACTTCTTTGATCCGCACTTGCTGCAAAGCCAGATTGATATTCTGGAAATGCCGGAACACGCCATCGTCGTGGACATCGCCCCGCCGCCCGATGAGATTGCCACCGAAGTGCTGCGTCGCCTCAACGCTGCCTGAAGCGGGTCAGCAGACCCCCGCGTTTTTCCCACAACAGACCCGACCTTGCGTCGGGTCTGTTGTATTCATGTCACGGCAAGCCAGCCAGACCATCCGCCGGCTCAAGCCCCGCCAGCGTCATGTCAGCATGGCTGGAGGCCTTGAAATACGCGGCTTTGCGCCGGTCACAGCCGGCACTTTTCGCTGCGCTGCCATACTTGTGCAACACAAGTATGGTTTGAAACGCCGCCCCTGCCGGTTATCCCTGTTGTGCGCCCTCCCATCGTTTTGCTATCTGTAATGTAACTGGCATCATTGCGAGCCATGCCGGTGTAATGTACGGCCGCACTTTGAAACGCCGTAGTCGTTCAACAAAACAGACATTCAAAACAACCTGCCTGTACCACTCTGGAGGAATTCTGCATGCGCATCGGCATCGTCACCGATTCCTGCTGCGACCTGCCGCGCTCGTACCTCGACGAGCATGGCATCGTCATCCTGCCGATCACCATTCAAGACGCCCAGGGCCAGACCTTCATCGATAACCGGGATACCGCCGCCACGCTCAAGTTTTACCAGGAGCGCCTGGAGGCCGGCAACACCGGTTATGAGTCGTCGCCGTACAGCGTGGAAGAGATCCGCAAGCTGTTCCTCGACAAGTTGGTGGTCGAGTTCGATTACGTGTTTTGTCTGACTGTGATGTCCAGTCGCAGCAAAATCCATGAGAACGCCACGCAGGCTTCGCTGGGCATTCTGAACAGCTACAAGCCGATCCGGGAACAAGCGGCCGTCACCGGCCCGTTCTCGCTGCGGGTGTTTGACAGCAATAACCTCTTTACCGGGCAAGGCCTGGTGGTTGGCGAAGTGGCACGGCTGGCCGCGGCTGGCACATCCACCCTGGAAATCATTCGTCAGATCGAGCGCCTGCAAAAGACCACGCAAGCGTTCCTCATTCCGGAAAACCTGGGCCAGTTGCGCACGCAGGCCCGGCGCAAGGGCGACAAGAGTGTAGGGCTGATGTCTTACATGATGGGTTCGGCGCTGGATATCAAACCGGTGATCCGTGGCTTTCAGGGCAATACCGAACCGGTGGCGCGCATTCGCGGGTTTGAAACCGGCGTCCAAAAGCTGTTCGACGTGGCGGTATCTCACATTGAATCCGGGCTGGATGCGCCGCTGGTCGTGGTCAGTTACGGCGGTGACCCGGCGCGCGTGCCGGCACTGCCCAGCTTTGGACGGCTGCAAAAAACGGCCCAGCAGCATGGTGTCAACGTGCTGGTGTCAGAGATGAGCCTGACTGCGGGGGTGAACATCGGGACTGGCGGCGTGTCTGTGGCGTTTGCCTCCCCGCGGGAAGCGACGCTGGATTGATTTCTGCGCTTGGCAGCCCGGATTCTCGCTCCGCGTCATCCGGGCTACCTGCCGCCGCTTTCCAGGCCTCAATTGCGCCGGACGATCCGATCCGCCGCCAGCGAATGCCCCGGCGGATTGTTGGCGGCGGTACGGTGCTGGATGTGGCTGGTCAGCGCCTGTAAATCTGTCAGCGGTGTCACGATGCGGTCGGTGCCGTCCCGAAATACCGAGACCCCGTCACCGCCTTCGGCCAGAAAATCCGTCATTACCACACGATAGGTTTGCTCGGGCTCCAGCGGGCGCCCGTTCAGCACGAGTGAAGAGGCCTCAATGCGCTCTTTGATGGGTGCGGCACCATCCCAGGCATAGGCAAAACTGACAGAGACCTGCATGACGTGCGCGGTGGAGGCCGTCAGCGTCCATTGTTGTTCCAGGGCAGTTTTGATCTGCGCGCCGGTTAGCGTCATCACCACCAGTTTGTTGCCAAAGGGCAGCGTGGCAAAGGCATCGCCCCAACTAATGCTCTGGGTCATGACCGGGGCAACGGGCAAATCTGCACGCAAACTGCTGCGGTTTACAAACGCAATCTGGGTATTCCACTGGCGCGTTGCGGCCAGAAAGGCATCGGCCACCAGATCACCCAATGGGGCCTCACCGGTGTCCGGGTGCATCTTGCCGGCCCGCACCAGTTGAGTGACGGCCAGTTTGCCCACCACGCGGGTGGCGGCGGGGTCAGTCAGCGATTGTGCACGCGCCACGATGGCATGCATAGCCGGGTCTGGCGGCAGCTTTGCCGGATCAACCACCAGGTTGACCGAGCGCTCGCCCACTTCCCGGCCGGTGACGGGATCAATACTCAGCGTAATACGTGTGAGCAAATGACCATAGTCATCAGCCTGCGTCACCAGTTTGTGATCCACGCGACATTGGTAACCACGATGGGTATGACCAGAGATCACCGTGCGTACATCCGGATCCAGTCGTTTGACGATGCCGACGATCTCGCCCGTCAGGGTGTCGCAGTTCTCGACATCAAAATGCTGGCGGCTGTCTCCACCTTGATGAATCAGCGCCACAAATGCGTGAATGCCTTGTTTGCGCAACTGGAACACCACACGGTTGATGGCACTGGCTTCGTCCTCAAAACTCAGCCCGGCCACGCCATCTGCATCGACAATCAACGGTGTGGATTTGAGCACCGCGCCAATAAATGCCACCCGCACGCCATTGACCTCACGCACGGCATAAGACGGCAAAAAGGTCTGGTGCGTGGTCGTATCGAGCACGTTCGCGGCGATCCAGCTAAAACGCGCACCATCGTAGGTGGGGGCGTATTTGCAGGCGCGCTGTGGATCAACCGAGTCACAGCCGCCCTTTTGCATACGCAGCAATTCATCGCGGCCACGATCGAGTTCATGGTTGCCCAGCGCAGAGAACTCCAGACCCAACTGGTTGAGCGCTGCGATGGTCGGCTCGTCACGCAATAAAGCAGAATTGAGCGGGCTGGCGCCAATCAGATCACCCCCGCCGACAAAGATCAGTTGCGGGTTACGCGCGCGTTCCTGGCGCACCAGGCTGGCCAGTGCTTCAATCCCGCCTGCCGGTTGCATGCGCCAGCCCCCATCGGCCTGCGGCGCATAAAACGGTGTCGGCAACAGATTGCCGTGAAAATCATTGAGAGCAAGGATTTCCACTTCAACCGAACGGTTGGCAACGGGGAGTTC
>JASLES010000230.1 GCA_030151005.1 Silvimonas sp. | reverse complement strand
GCACCGATGGAAGTACCGTGAAACAGGGTGCCGTCGGCAAGCGCAAGTAAAGCAGGTTTGGACACTGGCGGCTCCTGGGCGTTGCGCCCGCAATTGAGGGGAATCGGCGCGGGGACGAAAAGGCCGCCGCACCCGGCCAGTCAGGGGCGGGGTTCACGGGCTCTTTTCAGGCTCCCCGGACGTAGAAAAACGGGACAGGTTGCCCTGGCCCGTTTTCTGTACAAAATTTGACGGATTCTACCCTGGTTTGCTTTTTGCTTCAACAGATCAATGCGTTAGGGCAAGCCACTGACCCTGTCACACCACCAGATCAAAATACTCTTTAAGCCTTTACGATCAAAGACATCCGTCACAAAGCGGTTGTGTTACAGCAATTTTTCAATGTCACCCGCCAAAGACTCAGGTGTGGAGGTTGGCGCATAGCGCTCGACCACATTGCCGTCGCGATCCACCAGAAACTTGGTGAAATTCCACTTGATTGACTCTGTACCCAATAGCCCTGGATGCGCTGACTTGAGGAACTGGTACAGCGGGTGCGCGGCTGAGCCATTCACATCAATCTTGGCAAACAGCGGGAACTCCACACCAAAGCTGGTGGTGCAAAAATCCTGGATTTCCGTCGCCGAACCCGGCTCCTGGGCGCCAAACTGATTACACGGAAAACCCAGAACCTCCAGGCCGCGCGCAGAATACCGCTGGTAAAGCGCCTGCAAGCCCTCATATTGAGGAGTAAACCCGCATCGGCTGGCCACATTGACAATCAAAAGCACCTTGCCACGATACCGTTCCATGGCGACATCATTGCCCAGAATGTCGGTGACATGCGTTTCATAAAGACTGCGGGTCATGCTGGTTACTCCGTACTGTTCGCCGGATATCGCTTTGCGCCTGCGCCCAGCCAGGCGACAATCCGGTCTGTATTTTTGAAAACTGCCAAAAGCAAAAGCCTGAATCCTGATGCTGTTTAATCCCTCACGCGATGAAGCGCGCCACTTCCTGATCGAATCCTGGCGTAAACACGGTTCGCACGGCACCGAACCCATGACCGATCTGGAGAAAATGACGGCGGCCGTGCTGATGCGCCATCCCGAATATCACCAGTTCCTGGCACCCGAATACCTCGATCGGGACTGGCCGGTGGAATACGGCGAAACCAATCCGTTTTTGCATGTCAGCATGCATCTGGCCATTGAAGAACAGTTATCAATTGACCAGCCGTTTGGCATTCGGGCCTTGTACGGCGAGTTGTGCAAGGTGGCCGGCAATGAACATGATGCCCAGCATCTGGTGATGGAAGGCCTGAGCGAAATGCTCTGGCAGGCGCAGCGCTACAACCTGCCGCCAGATCCAGCCATCTACCTGGATATATTGCGCAAAAAGCTGCCGAAACAAGACACCTGAAGCATTCAGACCCGTCCGGGCCCGAACCCTTCACGGGGTTTTGATGTCCTTTTGGTCGCTCAACACGCGCTGGAGTTCCTTCAGACGGGCATCAATGCCGGAAAGTTGATAGAAATCGTCCCCCGGCTGACGCTGGGCGATTTCCAGTTGCTGGATGGCCGCAGTGTACTCCAGCAAGCGGGCGTAATACTCACCCTGCGCCACATGCTGTGCCTGTGCTTTGCCCTGCGTTTCATAGATTTGCGCTTGCCGCTGATAGAACGTCGCATCAGAGGGGTACGCGCTTGCCGCCCGTTGTGCCACCGCCAGGGCATCGTCATAGCGACGTGCCTGCATCAGTGTATCAATCTCGCCATACACCAGCGTGCGGCTGGACGGGAAGTGCGCCTGGGCCTCCCGGAATAGCTTGAGCGCGTCGTCATAGCGGCCCTGCGCCAGCCGGATTGATCCGCCCAGATACTCCAGCGCGGGATGCGAGTCCGCGTCGCCAAAATCTTGCCTCGCCTTTTGCAGGCTTTGCCATGCAGACGATAAATCGCGCGCCTGGTACTGCGCCAGCGCCAGACCATATTGATGCGCAGCCAGGTTGCTGTAACGCTTGTCCGCCAGGGTCGAGCGATAGCGCAGCACCGTACTTCTGAGGTCTTTTGATTGCAGCACGATGGCCCGTTCGCGCATGAACAGATAATCCGCTGAGTCCGGAATCTGCTTGAACTGCACATTAATCAGCCGTTCTTCCGCATCGGAAATACGCTTGTAGGTAACCGGGTGCGTGCGCAAAAACTCCGGCGCATTGCCTTCCATCAAGCGATTGGCTTTTTGCAGACGGCCAAAAAAGATGGGCATGGCATATGGGTCAAACCCCGACGCAATCAGTGTGCGCATCCCGACCCGATCCGCCTCTTGTTCATAGGCGTAGGTGAAATCCAGTTGCCGCTGAATAAAATAGCCTGAAGTCGCCGCCGCCGCGGCCATGCCAATATCGCCGTTGCCGCCGTGGGCCGCCAGAATCGCCAGCCCCAGCGCCGCCATGGTGACCCACGGTGCCATCCGCTGCGCGTCGATCATGCGGGCCAGGTGGTGTTGGGTGACGTGCGAGATTTCGTGCGCCATGACAGCCGCCAACTCGGATTCATGCTGAGTTGTGGCCACAAGACCGCTGTACACCCCGACAAAACCGCCCGGCAGCGCAAAGGCGTTGACCTCGCCATCCCGGATCACAAAAAAGGTAAACGGGATGGCCGTGCCATTGGCCTGCACCAGTCGCCCGCCCAACTGGTTGATGTAATCCACCAGTTCCGGGTCTTGCAGCATGTCGCCGCTACGGCGGATCTCCAGCATGGCCGACTCGCCCACCTGGTGCTCTTGCGCAGGCGTCATCGCCTGACGAGAGTCTTCCCCCAGGTTGGGCAGGTCATCGTTATCGGCGTGTGCAGGCAGCGCCAGCACCGCGCCCAACAATAGCACCAGCAGACGATTGCGAAGAGGGATCATGCGGACAAGGCTAGCAGGGCGCGCAAGGCGGCAAAAGCCGCTTTTTTACGGATTAGCCGGCAAACTGGAACGGCTCGCCGCCATGCAGGGTGATGGCGTGCGCCAGATCAGCAAAGAATTCGCCCTCTTCACGCGTGCTGCGCCACTGGCCATCTTGCAGGCGGTAATGAAAACCACCGTGTTTTGCCGCAATCCACAGCTCCTGATTGGCAGCGTGCCGGTTCACAATGATCTTGCTGCCGTCTTCAAACTCCAGCTCCAGCACATTGCCCTGGCGATGGGGGTCGATATCGGCTGCGGCATCGTCACATGCGGCTTCAATGCGCTCCAGGATGGCATCGGACACATTCAGAAATTCGGTTTCGGTCATGGCGTTCTTCGAGCATGGTAATATCGCGATTTTGCCACCAAAGCTCCTTCTCATGCGCGCACTGTTAGCATGTCTTGCGCTGGTTTCCCTGGCCGCCTGCGGCTTCAAGGGTCCGCTGTACCTGCCCAAAAACACCCAAAGCACGCCCCGCGCGGCGACTGCCAGCAAACCGGCGACGGCCAGTGCCACGGCAAGCGCGCCCAAAGCGGATGACGCCAGCGACCCAGTGACGCTGGATAACCTGATCGACGAATAAGCCCGCTGCCACGCAGCCGGTGACTATTTCTTGCGCAAGGCCCGCCACACAAGGCGCGGCCAGTCTGCCGGGCCCAGTTTGGGCCGGTGCGCAAACATGTCGTACTCCACGCGCTTGAGCTTTTCCAGAATGGCGTCGCCGCCAAGTACGGTCAGCCGCAATTCAAGGCCAATGCGCCCGGGCAGGGTCACCGCCAGCGGCGCGCCACCCTTGAGCATGCGCTGGGTACGATCGACCTGAAACGCCATCAGGCGCTTGAAGGCGGCATCCGCACGGCCCTGGGCAATGGCAGACTCACTCACACCAAAGCGTTCCAGATCAGCCTGCGGGATGTAGACCCGGTCTTTTTGCCAGTCCACGGCCACGTCTTGCCAGAAATTGATCAGTTGCAACGCTGTGCAAATGCCGTCTGACTGGGCCAGATTGATGTCTGTTGCGGCACCAAAGATGTACAGCAAAATGCGCCCGACCGGGTTGGCAGAATGCCGGCAGTACTGCACCACTTCACCAAAATCGGCATAACGGGTTTTGACCACGTCCTGTTCAAACGCCGTCAA
>JASLES010000176.1 GCA_030151005.1 Silvimonas sp. | reverse complement strand
TTCAGCCGTGGCGCTGTGGGTTTTGTGGCGCTCAATAACGACACCAGCGCGTGGACACAAAGCTTTCAGACGGGTCTTGCTGCGGGCACGTACTGCAACGTGGTGCATGGCCTTGCAACCAGCACGGGTTGCGCCAGCGATAGCGTGACCGTAGATGGCAATGGCTACGCCACCATCACTCTGCCGGCCAATGGCGGCGCCACCGTGCCAGCAGTGGCGATTTATACCAGCCAGAAATCCGGCAGCGGTTCTTCCGGCGGCGGCTCGGGCTCCGGCACTTGCGCGGTGACGTTTACCATTGCCAACGCCAATACGGTCTTTGGCCAGAACCTGTATGTGGTGGGCAATCAGTCTGCGCTGGGTAACTGGACACCGGCCGGTGGCTTTGCCCTGACCATTCAGGGAAGCGGCGCCAATGTGCCGTGGACCGGTACGGTCTCCCTGCCGGCAGGTACCGCTATCCAGTACAAGTACGTGAAATGGAACGGCAGTACGGCGACGTGGGAAAGCAACCAGTCCACCAGCAGCGGGAATCGTGAAGTGACGACATGCACGTCTGGCAGTCAGTCATTCAATGACGGGAGCTTCAAGTCGTAATTGATTGAGCGGTAATGGGGGAGGGGCGAGCCGCTCATCCCCCTCACGGCTTAGCGCCCCTTGGGCGGGGTCAGCTCTTTGGGTTTGAAATCACACAGGTCGTTCACCACACACCGCCAGCACTCTGGCCGGCGTGCCTTGCACACGTAGCGACCATGCAAGATCAGCCAATGGTGTGCATCCTGACGAAATTCCAGCGGTGTAACCTTCATCAGCTTGTCTTCTACCACCCGCACGTCTTTGCCGGGCGCCAGACCAGTTCGGTTGGCCACGCGGAAAATATGGGTGTCGACCGCAATGGTGGCGTGGCCAAACGCGGTGTTCATCACCACGTTGGCGGTTTTACGGCCTACGCCAGGCAAGGCTTCCAGCGCTTCCCGGTCTTGCGGAACTTCACCATTGTGTTGATCCAGCAAGATACGGCAGGTTTCCAGCAAGTGTTTGGCCTTGCTGCGATACAGGCCAATGGTGGCGATATACCCCTCCAGTCCTTCCTGCCCCAGCGCCAGAATGGCGGCGGGTGTATTGGCAACCGGGAAAAGCTTGCGCGTGGCTTTGTTCACGCCGACATCCGTGGCCTGCGCAGATAACAACACTGCGGCAAGTAACTCGAACGGCGTGGTGTATTCCAGTTCTGTGGTCGGGTGGGGGTCCAGCTCTTGCAGGCGCTGGTAGAACTGGTGGCGTTTTTCTTTGTTCATTGGTGTGTGGAGAGGGTGGATGTGACGAGTTATTGCGCGTTACAAGCGATCAATACTCACCTGTTCAATCGCGCCCAGATTGCGCCCCAGAAAGCGCTCACCCACGCTGCGGAACTTCAGCGGTACGTCGGTGACGAAATAACGGTAGTCCGGCATGCTGCGTTGCGGGTTGGCCAGGCCTTGTTCATGCAGTAGTTTCGCGGTTTCATCTGCAATGGCGATGGCAGAATCGACCAGTTTGAGACGGGGCCCGGCGACATCTGACAGCAGCGGTTTGAGCAATGGATAGTGCGTGCAACCCAACACCAGGGTATCGATCTGCTCTACAAAAACCGGCTTGAGGTACTCCTCTGCGGTCATGCGGGTAACCGGGTGCTCCAGCCAGCCTTCTTCGACCAGTGGCACGAACAACGGACAAGCTTGCGAATACACGCGGTACTGCTGGCCAATGCTATGAATGGCGCGGGCATAGGCGTTGGAGTTGATCGTGGTCGGCGTGCCAATCACCCCGATGCCGCCACTTTGGGTGCTTTGCACCGCGCAGCGCGCACCGGCTTCAATGACATCCAGTACCGGCAAGGGCGAGACTTCCCGCACCTTTTCTGCCGCCACGGCGGCCATGGTGTTACAGGCAATGATCAGCATCTTCACTTGCTGCTTTTGCAGGAAATCCACAATCTGCAGCGTGAAGTGCTCAATGGTGGAAACCGACTTCACGCCGTACGGCACGCGGGCGGTGTCACCAAAGTAGACAATGTTCTCAAAGGGGAGCCGGTCCATCAGCGCACGAACGACGGTCAGACCGCCCACGCCGGAGTCAAAAACCCCGATCGGGCAAGATGCTTGCGGATGTGACATGGCGACTCCCCAAAAGCCGCAATTCTAGCTGGCTGGCGGCTAAATCTGAACTGCTGGCCGGGAGATAGCCCCGGTTTTTTCTCAGGGCACGATAACCCTGGCAACCTTGCATGGTCACGGTGCCGATGCATTGCCTACACTCAGGGGGAACAGCATTGTGGAAAACCCTGATGCATTGGTAAAATTAACGCCTTTTCGCTTGCGATTGCCAACGTCGCTTTCCGGCCGGCAAACGCGCCGCTGCGTACCAGCGCAGATGGGTTCACGCACTACGAGCACCACGCGGCCGCCAGGGTTTTGCGGACCGCTTTCAAAGGGACGTGCCATGGATAGACAAAGCTGGTTGGGGAACACCCTCTACCATCCTCAGTTTGAGCAGGACAGTTGCGGTTTTGGTCTGATCGCCCAGATGGACGACAAACCCAGTCACTGGCTGGTGAGCACGGCGATTTCTTCGCTGGCCTGTCTGACGCACCGTGGCGCGGTGGCGGCCGATGGCAAATCGGGCGATGGTTGCGGCCTCTTGTTCCGCAAGCCGGATGCGTTCTTGCGCGCTGTGGCCGCAGAAGAAGGTTTTGTGCTGGCCGACCAATACGCCGCCGGCCTGGTGTTCCATGCCACGGACGACGCGCTGGGTGCAGCATCTCGCGACAATCTACAAAAAGCGGTAGAGGCTGAAGGCCTGACGCTGGCCGGTTTCCGTACTGTGCCAGTCAACACGGACGCCTGCGGCGAATACGCCATGCGTACGCTGCCGGTGATCAAGCAGGTGTTCGTCAATGCCCCGGCTGGCATGGAACGCCTGGTGTTCGAGCGCAAGCTCTACCAGGCACGCCGCCAGGCTGAAAAAGCCAACAAGGCGACGGATGCCTCGTTTTATATCCCCACACTGAATTCCCAAACCCTGGCCTACAAAGGGCTGGTGACACCGGCTAACTTGCCGGTGTTCTATCTGGATTTGAAAGACGAGCGCTTTGCTTCTTCACTGGCGGTGTATCACCAGCGTTTCAGCACCAATACCTGGCCGCAGTGGAAGCTGGCGCAGCCGTTCCGCTATCTGGCGCACAATGGCGAAATCAACACGCTGTCCGGCAACCGCCTGTGGGCCAAGGCGCGTGAAGCGATCATGGATTCCGAATACCTGGACATGGACGCCATCCGCCCCATTGTGCAGACCGACGGTTCGGATTCGATGAGCCTGGATAACATGCTCGAAGGCCTGATGCTGGGCGGCATGGATGTGTTCCGCGCGTTCCGGATGCTGGTGCCGCCGGCCTGGCAGAACGTGGACAACAACGACCGCGATCTGCGTGCGTTCTATGAATACAACTCCATGCATATGGAAGCGTGGGACGGCCCGGCCGGTATCGTCTGGACGGACGGCCGCTACGCCGGCTGCGCGCTGGACCGTAACGGCCTGCGCCCGGCGCGCTATGTGGTGACCAAGGATCGCCATCTGACCATTGCATCTGAGATTGGTGTGTGGAACTACAAGCCCGAAGACGTGGTGAAAAAGGGCCGCGTCAAACCGGGCCAGATTGTGGCGGTCGACCTGGAAACCGGTGAATTTCTGGATACCGAAACCATCGACAACCGTCTCAAGTCCACCCACCCCTATCGCAAGTGGATCAAGAGCAATGCCATCCAGATGGAAATCTCGGAAGACAACAGCCCGTTGCCGGAGATGTCCCGCGCCGAGTTGCTGATTTTCCAGAAGCAGTTCCAGCTCACCTTTGAAGAGCGCGACCAGATTCTGCGCGTGCTGGCCAGCGATGGTCAGGAAGCCGTGGGCTCTATGGGCGACGACACGCCGATGGCGGTGTTGTCGGAGAAAGTGCGTTCGCCGTTTGATTACCTGCGCCAGCAATTTGCCCAGGTGACCAACCCGCCGATTGACCCGATCCGCGAAGCGATCGTGATGTCGCTGAACACCTGTTTTGGCCCGGAACGCAATGTGTTCTCGGTGACCGAAGACAATGCCCGCCGGCTGGAAGTACGCTCGCCGGTGTTGTCCAGCGACAAGTTTGACGCGCTGATCTCGCTGCCCGGTGACGACTACAAATCGGTGATTTTTGATATCACTTACGATCCGGCCAAAGCCACGCTGAAGCAGGCGCTAGAACAACTGCAGCAGGCCGTGCTGACCAGCGTGCGCAATGACAAGTCCGTCATCATTGTGCTGTCGGATAAAAAGATTGCCCAAGGCCGTCTGCCTATCCATGCCCTGTTTGCCACCGGCGCGGTGCACCACGCGCTGGTCGATGCCGGCCTGCGCTGCCGGATCAACCTGGTGGTCGAAACCGCCACCGCGCGCGATCCGCATCATTTTGCGTGTCTGATTGGTTACGGTGCGACAGCGGTGTTTCCGTATCTGGCCTACCAGACCATCAAAGAACTGGTGGACAACGGCCAGATCAGCCTGCCGCTGGAAAAAGCCGCCAACAACTTCCGCAAAGCCATCAACAAGGGCTTGTTGAAGATCATGTCCAAAATGGGCATCTCCACAGTGGCCTCTTACCGCGGTTCGCAGCTGTTTGAAGCCGTGGGCGTGGGTGAAGAGATCATCGGGCTGGCCATGGAAGGTACGGTGTCGCGTATTGGTGGCGCCAGCTTTGCCGACTTTGATGCCGATATGCAGCGCCTGAACAAACTGGCCTTCAACAGCATGCGCCCCATCCAGCAGGGCGGCCTGTTGAAGTACGTGTTTGGCGAGGAATACCACGCCTACAACCCGGACGTGGTCATGCAGTTGCAAAAGGCCGTGCAGGGGGGCGAGTACAAGGAGTACCTCAAGTACGCAGACCTGGTAAACCATCGCCCGGTGGCGATGCTGCGTGATTTGATGGCCTTGCAACTGGAAGGCCGCACGCCGATCCCGCTGGAAGAGGTGGAGTCCGTCGAGGCCATTCTGGCGCGCTTTGACTCGGCCGGGATGTCGCTGGGCGCGCTGAGCCCGGAAGCGCACGAAGCGCTGGCCGAAGGCATGAACCGACTCGGTGGCCGGTCTAACTCCGGCGAAGGCGGTGAAGACCCGGCGCGCTACGGCACCATGAAGATGTCCAAGATCAAGCAGGTGGCATCTGGCCGCTTTGGTGTGACACCACATTACCTCGTGAACGCCGAAGTCTTGCAGATCAAGGTGGCACAAGGCGCCAAGCCGGGCGAAGGTGGTCAGTTGCCAGGCGACAAGGTCAGCCCGCTGATTGCGCGTCTGCGTTGCTCCAAGCCCGGCATCAGTCTGATCAGCCCGCCGCCGCACCACGACATCTATTCGATTGAAGACCTGGCCCAGCTGATTTTTGACCTGAAGCAGGTCAACCCCAAGGCGCTGGTCTCGGTGAAGCTGGTGGCGGAACC
>JASLES010000103.1 GCA_030151005.1 Silvimonas sp. | reverse complement strand
CACGATATCCATCCGGTGGCACCGGTACATTTTTTGATCGTGCCGAAAATCCATGTGGATTCGCTGGCCCACACTGGCCCGGAGCATCAGGCTCTCTTGGGCAAGATGCTGTTGCTGGCGCCAAAACTGGCTGCTGAACAGGGCCTGAAAGAGGGTTTTCGCACCGTGATCAACACCGGCCATGGCGGCGGGCAAACCTTCTTTCATCTGCATGTGCATGTTTTTGGTGGCGAGACCATGTCGCCAGACCTGGCTGCCATCAAGACGCAATAATCAACGTGTAAAGCATCAAACCCCTGATCTGTCGGGGTTTATCCGGTTCAACCTGCGGCGCGCGGCGCCGGGAGTACAACGCAATGGGTTCGCTTAGCATTTGGCATTGGCTGATCGTGTTGGTGATCATCGTTCTGGTGTTTGGCACCAAGAAACTTGGCAATGTGGGCAAGGACCTTGGCTCCGCCGTGCGCGGCTTCAAGGAAGGCGTAAATGGTGAAGGTGAAAAACCCGCCGACAACCACGTCGACACCCCACGTGTAATCGACACCGCCGAGCGCGACAAGCGCTGACCGGATCACAAGGCGGATACGGGCAGTGTTTGATATCAGTCTGGGTGAAATGGCCGTCATTGGCGCGGTTGCCCTCGTGGTGATCGGGCCGGAACGGCTACCCAAGGTAGCGCGTACGCTAGGTTTGCTGGTGGGGCGCGCCCAGCGTTTTGCCGCCAGCGTGAAAGCCGATCTGGATCGCGAAATCTCGCAGACCGAACTGGCAAAGCTGGAAGCAGAGATGCGGGCGCAAGGCAGCGATTTGCGCAATACCATCCACCAGCCACTGGCGGATGCCAAAGCAGCGCTACTGGCTGGTCCGGCTGAAGTGTCCGCACCTGTGGCCATGAACACGCCGGTAGACCCACCCGCAACCACCTTGCCGGAACCGGATCAATTTACGCTGACCGCCGCCGATCAGGCCTTGCAGCCCGCCCCCGCCGCAGCGCCCATTGTCAGCCACGCGCCTGCTCAAGCCAGCCCCCCGGCACATGACGAGCGCCAGCTGGATCTGTTTGAAACCGCTACCCCAAGCGCTCCGGTTCCGCCGGCGCGTGATCGTCGCTGATCCATGATTGAGGATAATTTTCAGCCCCTGCTGGTGCACCTGATCGAGTTGCGCGCCCGCATTGTGCGCAGCGCCGTGGTGTTCTTCATTGCCTTCGCTATCTGTTTTTACTTCTCCCAGCAGTTGTATGACTTCCTGGTCGCACCGCTGACTGCGGTATTGCCTGGCCAAAAGCTGGTCTCTATCGGCATTGCGTCGCCGTTCCTGCTGCAGGTCAAGATTGTGGCGCTGACCGCAGTCATTGTGACCATGCCGCATACGCTTTACCAGGTCTGGGCCTTTGTGGCACCGGGGCTGTATGTCCATGAAAAACGCATGATCCTGCCGCTGGTGGTGTCTTCCACCCTGCTGTTCCTGCTGGGCATGTCGTTTGCGTATTTCTTTGTGTTCAAGACGGTTTTTGCCTTTGTGGCCTCGCATGTGCCCAGTTCCATGCAATGGCTGCCAGACTCTGAACAGTACCTCTCCTTTGTATTGGGGCTGTTCATCTCTTTCGGGATCACCTTTGAAGTGCCGGTGGCGATCGTGCTGCTGGTTCACATTGGCGTGGTTACTGTTGAAAAACTGGTCAGTTGGCGACCGTATGTGATCGTCGGTTCTTTTATCGTGGCCGCCGTGGTCACACCGCCCGATCCGCTCTCGCAATGCCTGCTTGCCGTTCCACTCTGGCTTTTGTATGAAGCCGGTTGCGTCGTCGCCCGCTGGACCGGACGCCGCGCTTCCACTCAAACCCACACGCAAGAACAATGAAAACGCATCCTTCACTTCGTATTTACCAGGCCTTGCTGTTCCTGCTGGCCTGCGTGCCCTGCGCCATCCCCTTCCGTTATCCGCCCAACCCGGTCTTCCCGTCCGAGTTGGCTGCTTACGGTTTTTGCGCACTGATCGTCATGGCAGCGGCCACGCTGCCTACCAGCAACCGCCGTTCCGGCCCGCCCTTGATGAGCTGGCCGTGGCTGGCACTTGCGGCAGTGCTGGCGGTTCAGATCGTGACCATGCCAGTGATCTACTGGTCCGAGCGCACCATCCCTATGAGCTACATGATTGGTGCTGCACTGGTGGTGTGGAGCCTTTCGCTGGCGCGTGATGAGCATGGTCTGGAGCCTTTGGCTGTGGCCTTGGCCTGGGGCCTGTTGATTGGCGCGCTGTTCAACACTGGCTTGTCGATTCCGCAGATCATTCACGTCCAGCAGACCGGCAATGGCCTTGTGTTTGGCAATATCGGCCAGAAAAACATGTACGGCCACTACCTGGCCTGGGGCCTGGCTGCCGCCGCATGGCTGGGCGCGCACCGCCGGCTGCAAGGCTGGGCATTCTGGGTGCTGGCGATCTGGCTGACGTTGTCGATGGCCTGGTGCGGTTCACGCTCCATCTTCCTATACGCCGGTGCATGGCTGGTATTTGGCGGCATTCTGTTCTTCAGTACCCGTGGGGATAACCGTCGTTTTGCCACCTTGTTGTTTGGTGCGGCCGTCCTGATCCTGGCAATGCAATTTGTTGCACCCGTGATCAACCATCTGGCACAGGCCTCGCTGCATGCCAAGAACGAAGTGCCGACCGGGCTGGATCGCCTCGACTCCAACGGCGCGCGTCGCCTGGTGGAATGGCAGAAAGCGCTGATTGTGTTCCGCGAGCACCCGCTGCTGGGGATCGGCTGGGGCGGTTACGGGGCTGAAAGCGTACGCCTGCAAGTCATGCCCGAGTTTGCCAAAGTGGTCGAACCGGTGTTGTTCACGCACTGCCATAACTCGCTCTTGAACCTGATGGCCGAAACCGGCATCGTCGGCGCGGGTGTCATCGTGGTGCCAATCCTGATCGCCTTTATTGCGCTGTGGCGGCGGCGGCATGATCCGGTGGCGGTATTCGGTGCTGCCCTTGTGCTGGTGTCCATCCTGCACAGCCTGGTGGAGTACCCGCTGTGGTATTTCCACTTCCTGGGGCCTTTTGCGTTAATGCTGTTCATGATGTACGACGGCACGCCCGGCAACGGTTTGTCCTCGCTGCAAACCCGCCTGGGCGGGCTCTTGACCGGGCTGCTTGCGCTGGGACTGGGGATTGCCGGGCTGGTGTACTACCTGCAGATTTATCCGATCATGGATAACACAGCCCGGGTCAAGGAAAACGAGCGCCGGATCCACATTCTGGAAGACATGCGCAAGAACCCGTTCCTGGATTATTTTGCGGAATTTGGCCTGTCCAACTTTGTGGTCGCCAACCGTTCAGATATGGGCTGGAAAATGGCGATTGTCTCGCAGCTCGATCGCCTGCACCCTTATCCGGGTCAGTTGTCCGATGAGTCCATCATGCGCGCGTTGATGGGCGATCAGGGTATGGCGCACCAGCGCATGCGTGAGGCGGTTTACTCTTTCCCGGATAGTCTGGGTTATTACCGTCATGAGATCGAACGTTTCCCGAATGAGCCCGCCGTACAGGCCCTGCTGGTCGACGTGGAAGCCGGCGAAAAAATGTACGGCAAGCAGCCGTACAACCCTGATGATGACAACAGTGACGACTGATCCTGACAGGTCATCACCACCTCAGAAAAAGCCGGCTATTGCCGGCTTTTTTCATGCCGTCCGTCAGCCCTGGGCAGGCATGAATGCATCCGGGTGCCGTCTGGGGGCGTACATCTGAAGGAGCCTGCTGGCTTGTTCATAGGAGAACATCATGATTCGCTCACTGCTTTTCATTGCGGTACTGGCGGGCGCGCTGACCGGCGCTGCCCTGGCAAACGGCGGCAATATGGGTGGCAATATGGGCGCCAACAACGGTGCCTTTCCACCGCCACACAATATTGCATCCAGTACTGGCCATTAAGGGTCGGGCACCCGCTCAACAGACCGGGCGCTACCCGGCATGCATAAAGGCGACCTGCGGGTGGCCTTTATGTTTTCTTGTTAGCCGCTTTGCCTGAGGGCGTCTGCCGCAAGAATGCGCCCCGTACCTCAAAATGCACCTGTTCCACGGCACGCGTGTTGTCGCGTAACTCCAGCACATGGCGTCCCGGCATAGGGAACCAGGCCAGCGTCTGCCCGCGCCCTAACAGCTTGCCGTTGAGCCACCATTGAGGGCGCAAGGTGCCGTTGGCGCGGAACACAATGCGCTGATTGGCCGGAGGAATATCCGGGTCCAGCGCAAAAATGGCACCTTCTACGGGGTAGGAGATTCCTGCCGGCCGGTCACGCGCATCGTCCCGAGCCAGATAAATCTCCTCCCGCGCCGTACCCGGCAAAAAGTACTCCCGGCGGCTGGCTTCAATGTTGTCTTCAAACCGGATTTGCTGCATCTGGATGCCCGCCGGTGGCTTGGGTGCCAGCGATGGCGTTCCCGCATGCAACTGGTTCATGACCGCCAGCCACACCGGCGCGGCACCATGCATGCCAGAGACATCCCACATCGGCGCGCCACTGGCGTTGCCCACCCAGGTCGCCACCGTGTACCGCTGTGAGTAACCCACTGCCCAGTTATCACGCATATCTTTGCTGGTGCCGGTTTTCACCGCTGTCCAGAAACGTGTTGCCAGCGCGCTTTCCAGACCAAACGTACGCGCGCGGGCGGTACGGTCAGACAGAATGTCGCTGATGATGAAGCTGCTTTGTTCGTCCAGCAGACGCTGGCCGGCAGGCTTGGGGTCTTTATCCAGCCAGCGCAGGGGGTTCTGTGTGCCACCGGTGGCCAGCGTACGATAGGCGTTGGCCAGATCAAGCAACCGCACGTCCGCCGCGCCCAGTGCCAGACTGTAGCCATAGTAGTCGCCGGCCTCATTCAAGCTGGTCATGCCCAATGCATACAAGCGCTCACGCAATCGTGCCGGCGTCACCATTTCAATCGTCCGCACAGCCGGTGTATTCAGTGAGGAGGCCAGCGCTGTACGCACCGAGACCGGGCCTTTGAAATCCTTATCGTAGTTTTGCGGCGCATACAGGCCACTAGTGGTGTTCAGATCCAGCGGGCTGTCGTTGAGCAACGAAGCGGCGGTCAGCCAGTGGCCCTGCAACGCCAGTTGGTAAAGAAATGGCTTGAGAGTGGAGCCCGCCTGACGCAATGCGGTCACTCCGTCGACCTCCCCGGCACGCGACAAATCCCCGCTCGAGCCCACCCAGGCCAGAATGTCACCACTGCGGTTGTCCAGCACCACCAGCGCGCCGTCTTCTACATTGCGCTGGCGTAGCTCCGCCAATTGGCGACGCAGAGTCAGGGTGGCAAAGCGCTGTAGATCGGCATCCAGCGTGGTGCGGACCACCGTGCCCGCTGGCAGCGGGGCGCGCGCCAGCAATTTGCGGGCAAAGTGCGGGGCCAGTTGCTCATCTTGCTGATAGCCGTTGCCGTGGCGGGCCAGCGCAATTTGCGCTTCTACCCGCAACTGGTCGCAATCGGCCGTTCTGCCCATATCCCTGAGGATGCCGCAAGCACGCAAACCCACCTTATCCGGTGCGGCATTGGGCGCGCGCAATAACGCCACCGCAATGGCGGACTCATGAGCATCCAGGCCGGATGGGGCTTTATCAAACAGTGATGCGCTCAACGCATCCAGCCCGACGATCTCCCCACGAAACCCGACCAGATTGAGATACGCCTCCAGAATCTGGGCCTTGGTCCAGCGGCGTTCCAGCCATTCTGCGGACCAGCCTTGTTGTACTTTCTGGCTTAGCGAGCGCCCTTGATTGCTCCGTTTGAGGTCGTCATCCAGCAAGCCCACCAGTTGCATGGTCAGGGTAGAGGCACCGCGCGTGCGCTTGTTCCACACATTGCCCCAACTGGCTGCGGCCACGGCAGACCAGTCCACACCACTGTGGCTGTAAAAATTACGGTCTTCCGAAACCACCAGCGCCTGCCGCATGGCCGGGGAAATTTC
>JASLES010000446.1 GCA_030151005.1 Silvimonas sp. | reverse complement strand
AGAAATCGGTCTGGCCATCAAGGAAAAGAGCGACTTTCACATTGTCGTGGCGCGCAGCACCATGCTGCCGGGCACCATGAAAGACGTGGTGATCCCCACGCTGGAACAGTATTCCGGCAAGAAAGCCGGCGTAGATTTTGGTGTGTGCAACAACCCCGAGTTTCTGCGGGAAGGCACTGCGGTGTGGGACTACCGCAATCCGCCCAAGACGGTGATTGGCGAAACAGATCGCAAGAGTGGCGATGCGCTGGCGGCCCTGTACGCCGATCTCAAAGCGCCGCTGATCCGCACCGACATCGAAACCGCAGAAATGGTGAAGTACGTCGATAACGTGTGGCACGCGCTGAAGGTGTCGTTTGCTAACGAGATCGGCAATATCTGCAAGAGCCTGACCATCGACAGCCATCATGTCATGGACATTTTCTGCAAAGACACCAAGCTCAATCTCTCACCGTATTATCTCAAGCCAGGTTTTGCGTTTGGCGGCTCTTGCCTGCCCAAAGACGTGCGTGCACTGACCTACAAGGCGCGTAGCCTGGATCTGGATGTACCCATTCTGAATGCCATTCTGCCCAGCAATGAGCGGCAGATTGAACGCGGTTACAGCATGATCACCGCCAAGGGCAAACGCAAAATCGGCGTGCTGGGCTTCTCGTTCAAAGCCGGCACAGATGACCTGCGTGAAAGCCCGATTGTCGAAGTCATTGAACGCCTGATCGGCAAGGGCTACGACCTTAAACTGTACGACCGCAACGTGAACCTGGCCGCCCTGACCGGCGCCAACCGGGATTACATTTTCAATATGATCCCGCATATCTCCCGCATCATGGAGCAATCGCTGGACGCCGTGCTCGATCACGCCGAAGTGCTGGTCATCGGTAACAATGCGGCGGAATTCCAGGATGCCTTCACGCGTCTGCGTCCCAACCAGGAAATCATCGACTTTGTCCGCGTGATGGATCACAAGAGCGAGGAGGGCAAGTACGATGGCATCTGCTGGTAAACCTCGCAAGGTACTGATTATTGTAGAGAACCTGCCATCCCCGTTTGATCGGCGGGTATGGCAGGAGGCCACCACGCTGCGCGACGCCGGTTACGAAGTCTCCATCATTTGTCCCACCGGCAAAGGCTACGAAAAGCATTTTGAGGTGGTAGAAGATATTTATATCTATCGCCACGAACTGCCGCTGGAAGCCGAAGGCGCCAAGGGTTACTTGCTGGAGTACTCCGCTGCGCTGTTCCATGAGTTCCGGCTGGCATTCAAGGTGCTGTTCAGCCGTGGTTTTGATGCCATTCATGCTTGCAACCCGCCCGATCTGATTTTTCTGGTCGGCGGATTTTTCAAGCTGTTCTTTGGCAAGAAGTTCCTGTTTGATCATCACGACATCAACCCGGAACTGTACGAAGCCAAATTTGGCCGGCGGGATTTTTTCTACAAGCTGATGGTGTTGTTTGAGCGCTGGACGTTCAAAACCGCCAGCGTGTCGATTGCCACCAACGAATCGTACAAACGCATTGCCATAGAACGCGGCGGTATGGACCCGGCCAAAGTGCATGTGGTGCGCAGCGGCCCCAAGCTTGATCGCCTGCGTACCGTGCCACCGGTGCCGGCGCTCAAGCAGGGACGCAATTTCCTGATTGGCTATGTCGGGGTGATGGGCAAACAAGAGGGGATTGATTACCTGTTGCGTGCCATGGCCTACATCGTGAAAGAGAAGAACCGCACCGATATCCAGCTGGGGCTGGTGGGGGGCGGCACGTCGCTGGACGAAATGCAGGCTTATGCGGCGGAACTGGGCATTGCCGATTACGTGACCTTCACCGGGCGCGTGCCGGACCAGCAATTGCTGGAAATGCTCAACACGGCGGATGTCTGCGTGAACCCGGATGTGGCCAATGAAATGAACGACAAGTCCACAATGAATAAAATCATGGAGTACATGGCGCTGGCCAAACCGATTGTGCAGTTTGATCTGACCGAGGGCCGTTTCTCGGCGCAAGACGCTTCTTTGTACGCCAGGCGCAACGACGAAGTGGACATGGCCGAGAAGATCCTCACCCTGCTGGCTGATCCGGCCTTGCGCAAAACCATGGGGGATTACGGCCAGCGGCGCGTGATGAACGAGCTGGAATGGAAATACGAAGCACCCAAGTTGCTCGCCGCCTATGATGCGCTGTTTGCATCATCGGCCCAGCAGCAACTGAGCGCGCCGCAACCGGCCAAAGAGGCCGCGCGCAGCGAGTAACCCACCGCTATGACAGAAAAAGCCCGGTATCATCCGGGCTTTTTTGCGCAATACGGTCAGGATGACCTGAACTTGCGTCGCTTGCCGGACAGACAGGCATAAAAAAACAGGCCCGCGACGGCATTCGCGAGCCTGTTTGTGTGTGTCACCCCGAAGGGCGAAACGTGTGACTTGATGACTTAAGCAGCGACTTCGGTGGTATCCACGCGAGCAGAATCACCCAGCTTGCGGCGACGTGCACGAGCAGCAACCAGCGCAACCAGGCCCAGACCCATCAGGGCATAGGTTTCAGGTTCCGGCACCGGGGTCAGATTACCCAGAATACCGTACACACCGCTGGTGGCACCTGGAGCCAGCGAACCGGCTACGATCAGCGAGTATTGGTGACCTGCAAAAAACAGTTCTGCAGCGGTGAATGGCGAATCAGCAAACACGACCGAACCGTAATTGATGTGGGTGGTGTCATCAACCAGGGTCAGTGTGGTGGCTGGGTCGATCGATTGCTGAGTGCTCAGGCCCAGTTGGGCAAAATATACGTTCGTGGCCGTCGAAGTCGGCGTAACCATGAAGTTGTAAACGTCATAGAACGTCGATGTGGTGATGTTGTTGTCGATCGTAAAGTAGGTAGGGGAGTTAACAAGACCGAGGTCGTTGCCAACGCCACCAGGATTGCCGGCGTTCGTAAAGAGGAAGGTGCTGGCAAATGCACCTTGAGCGGCCCCGATCAGAACCAAACCTGCAACTAAAGTACGAAGTTTCATGACCAACTTCTCCTGATTCGTTGTTGCTTAATGCTACGAAGACCCGTGGCAGTACGGGTCCGGTTAGTGCCCGGTAAAACGTATGCTTAAAAACCGTCTCAAGCGTCGGGCTGTTGCTTGGGACTGAATCCTCGGGATGCCCCCCCGTGGTCAGGCTCGGTGACATGTATATATGTTCTTGAAGCATCGTCACCTTGCGATGTGCTGACGAATAATTAACTCGTTGCATCAGGACAAATTCTAACAAGTAAGTAAACTGCTTTCAAATACTATTTATTAAATTTAACTTAAATCGAAAGTGATTGTAAGTTTACTAAAACTGGAATGATATTTGCTGCGATGCAATAACCGCTTTTGTTGGGGTTCCTGAATGACTGTTTTTAAAAAAACTCTTTATAAATAATGAGTTTGCGATAATATCCTGATGGAATGTCTAAATGAACGATGTAAGAAACTGTGGTTTTCTTCCCTAAGTCTTACCGAATTATGTAAGACTTAGGCTTTCCCGAAATTTGCCGCTTATCGGTTTTGGCAGGCAAAAACTGTATTATTTTGGTGAAAAACCGTTTCGCGTAAGCTTTGTGTGAGAATGCTCATGAACTGGAGTGTGTTCTGCCGCGTCATCGACAACTACGGTGACATCGGTGTGTGCTGGCGCTTGTCGTGCCAGTTGCAAGCCGAATACGGCCAGCAAGTAAGCTTGTGGGTGGACGATTTGACGGCGCTCAGCCACATTGCCCCCGCCACGAAAACAGACGTTGCCGAGCAAATTCTG
>JASLES010000435.1 GCA_030151005.1 Silvimonas sp. | reverse complement strand
GTTCCCTGTGCTTCTCGTGAGGGCCGGCTGGCTCCAGGGAACTCGCCCTTTGGGCTCAAACACCCTTACGCCGAAACCCCGGCCCTCCCTGCGGTGCTCGGCGCTGCCGAAGGGGAGGCAAGTCAAAAGCAACGGCAACGGCAGCCCCAACCCCAACCCCGTAAACCGCCTGTTTGCAAGAATCGTTTATCTAGCCCACCACCTCGTCATTCCGGCGAACGCCGGAATCCAGTCCGGCCGCCTCAGGTGGCCTTTGCCGGCAAAGAACCACCGCGTAGCCCGGATGAAGCGCCAGCAGGAATCCGGGTGGCAATATAGATAAGAATGAAAGTGCGCCCACAACATTACTGCCCCAACACCATCCATGCCGCCGGCCGCCCCAGCCGCGCTGCAAGTGGCGCATAACGCGGATCCAGCAGGGCTGCGAGGTTGAACAACTGCGTGGCGCTTTGCGGGTCCCACGGGCCAGAGAAACCCGTTTCACCGGCGTTACGCCGCTGAGCGTCAAATTTGACGCTGGAATGCACGTATTCGATATGCGTTTCATCCCCTTGTGCATAGGGCGTCAGCCAGTTCAGTGCTTTGCCCAGGGTGGCGCCTTCCGGGGTGGTGTCCTGATACCAGTTCTGGTCATGGCGTTGTGCGGCCAGAGCGGCCATCAGCAAGGGTTGCAGGTCGTAGACCACATAATGCAGCGCATCGCGCTCATGAAAATCAAACACACTACCGTCGGCTTGCAGATTGTTGGCCAGGTGTTTTTCAAAAACCTTGTGTGCGCCACTGATCAGCGCCGGGTCGTTGAGCGCAAAGGCGGCCATGGTTGCCAGCTTGATTCGGTGGCTTTGCCAGTTGCCGTGATCTTTTTTGAGTTTGGCGTTGGCCTGGGCGATGTAACCGGTTGCCAGTTGGCGCAAGAAATCGTCCACATTGGCGCGTGTTGCGCTCGGCAGGCGGTCTGCGGTCAGGTCATAAGCCAGAATCACCGTGTCCAGATTGGTCTCGTCAATCGGGTTGAGCGAGGCGTGATATTGGGGAAACCAGGCATCCAGATAGCCACTCAGTGCCACCAGATAGACATCATCGCCAGAGATTCTCCAGGCAAGCGCCAGATTGAGCATCGCGGGCCAGTCGGCCTCGGCCGCGATGCTTTGGTCGCGGATACCTTGATGCGGCAGGGTGCCTTCGGTATGCACGCGTGGCAGCGGTTGCGGATTGCGATGACGTGCCAGGTCGGCCGCGTGCAGGATCTGACGCGCCTCCGGGGTATCCCCGGCTTGCGCCATACGGTTGATCGAGAGTGGGGTGAAAATGGCAAAACCGCTGGCCAGCGAAGTGACGGGCGCGCTGAGCAGCAACAGGGACAACACGAGTGGTTTGAACACAGAACGATCCGGGAAACACAGGGTGGTGAAAGCTAAACGCGGCGCTTGTGCGCCGCGTTTACCGTTCCCGAACCTACCACAGAGCCGCTGTGATCAGCGTCGCAGCAGTTCTTCCCACAATTTGCTCAAGCGCTTGAGCGAGACTGGGTAGGGCGTGCGCAATTCTTGTGCAAACAAGCTGATCCGCCATTCCTCAATCATCCAGCGCACCGGCAGCAGCTTGGCGGTATCGCGGCCGTCGCGTTGCCATTTTTCGATCTCCGCCCGCCATTTGGCTTCAAAGTCGATCACCTCGGCAGCACGCTGGGCATCACGTGCCGGGTTGGCGGTGCGTTTTTCTACCCGCAGTTTGATGGCTTTCAGATACACCGGTAGCCGTGGCAATTGTTCCCACGGCGTGGCGGCCAGAAAACCGTTGAACACCAGCTTGTTCAGTTGGTCTTTCAGTTCATGGCTGATCTGGCCGGGTTTATTGGCGATCTGTGCCACCGGGCCATATTCGGCCACAACTTCGGTCAACGCACGTATGGCCGCATCACGTACCGAGGGCAGTCTGGCGCGGGCGCGCGCTTTCTGGTCGTCAAAGGCTTTTTTGGTACGCGGCGCGTCGTCTTCGCCCAGGAAAGCGCGGTTGCAAATGCAGTTGACCAGATCATCAAGCAGCATGTCGGCATTGCCGATGCTGCGTAATTGCAGCGCCAATTGCTGGAAATTCGGTACGGACTTTTGCAGCTGTTTAACGTGTTCTTTGAGTTCAATCCGCAGCAAATGCACAACGCCCTCGCGGTGCGCGGCCTCTGCGGCGTGTTCGGTATCAAACAGCAAGATGGCGCAGCTTTCTGGCTCATCGGCGACCAGCGCCGGGTAGCCCGTGGTATTGCGGCCCTGGCGTTTGAAGGTGAGCTTGGCCGGCAGGTCGCCAAAATCCCATTTGCTGATGCCGGTTTTCTCGATCTCGTTACCACCATCGTCACCATTGCCGCCAGCTTCACGGAAGGTCATTTGCGCCGCTTCACCCAGTTGCGCGCGGATGGCTACCAGATCGCGACCGCTGGCCAGCTCCTGGCTGGCGTCATCGACCACGCGGAAATTCATCTGCAAGTGCGGCGGGAGTTCCGCGCTGGCAAAGTCATCCTCAGACACCGGCTGGCCGATACCGCGTGTTGCTGCGCGGGCCAGCTGCGGCAAGAGCGGTGCTTGCCGATCCGCACCGTTATCCAGTTCGGTCAGCATGCGTGTGACAAAGTCCGGCACCGGCACGCACAGGCGGCGAATGCTCTTGGGCAGGGCTTTGATCAACAGCGTGATTTTCTCGCGCAGCATGCCCGGCACCAGCCAGTCGAACACGTGGGCGTTGACGCGGTTGAGCTGGTGCAGCGGCAGGGTGAGGGTAATGCCGTCGAGCACGTGACCAGGCTCGAACCGGTAAGACAGCGGCAAACGCGCCTCTGCCAGTTTGAAATGCGTGGGAAATTGCTCGGCCGTCACCATGCCGGCCGCGCGCTGCATCAACTCTTCCCGATCCAGGAACAAGAGCTTGGGGTTGGCAATTTCCGCTTCTTTGCGCCAAGCCTCAAATCCTGCGCCGTTCACAATGCCGGGCGGAATAATCTGGTCAAAAAACGCGTACAAGACCTCTTCATCCACCAGGAAATCCTGGCGCCGTGCCTTGTGTTCCAGTTCTTCAATCTCGGTCAGCACATCAAAGTTGTGCTCCTGGAATTTCGCTTTGGTATTGAAGTTAAAGCGAACCAGCGCCTCGCGGATGAATATCTCGCGTGCTTCTACCGGGTTAATGCGGCCGTAGTTCACACGGCGACGCGCCACAATGGGTAAGCCGTAAAGTGTGACCCGCTCAGAGGCCACGACTTGCGCGGGTTCTTTCTCCCAATGCGGATCAAAATACTGGCGGCTGACCAGATGCAGCGCCAGTTTCTCCGCCCAGTCCGGTTCGATCGCAGCCACGCAGCGCCCAAACAGCTTGGTGGTTTCCACGAGATCGCCGGCCAGAACCCACTTGGGCCGGGCGCGTTTGAGGCCAGAGCCCGGGAAAATCTGGAACTTGATCCCGCGAGCGCCCAGGTATTCGTCGGCTTCAGGCTGCTTCATGCCGATATTGCCCAGCAAGCCGGTCAACAACGCCTTGTGGATTTGCTCGTAAGTGCCGGGTTTATCGTTCAGCCGCCATTCCATGTCTTCTGCAATATCGGTCAGTTGCCGATGCAGGTCGCGCCATTCACGCAGGCGCAGATAAGACAAAAAGTGCTCGTGACACAGGTTGACCAGTTGCCGGTTGGATTGCTTGTTGGCCAGCGCTTCTTCAAAGAAATGCCAAAGCTTGAGATAAGACTGGAAGTCTGACTTTTCATCGACAAAGCGTTGCTGTGCACGGTCTGCGGCATCGCGCGCGTCAAATGGACGCTCGCGCGGGTCTTGCAGGCTCATGGCGCTGGCAATCACCAGAATCTCTTTCAGGCAGTTTTCCTGATGCCCGCCCAGCAGCATGCGGCCCAGCTTGGGGTCGACTGGCAGGCGTGAGAGCTGGCGGCCCACAGGCGTGAGCCGGTCTTCTTCATCTACCGCGCCCAGTTCGCGCAATTGCTGGTAACCGTCTGCCACCAGTCGGCCGGATGGCGCTTCCAGAAACGGAAAATCATCTACCTTGCCCAGCTTGAGCGCGGCCATCCGCAAAATAACGGCGGCCAGCGAAGAGCGCACGATTTCCGGGTCGGTAAAGGCCGGGCGGTTGTTGAAGTCGTCTTCGTCATACAGCCGCACGCAAATACCGGAACTCACCCGGCCGCAACGGCCAGCGCGCTGGCGGGCAGATGCCTGGGAGATTTTCTCCACCAACAACTGCTCTACCTTGGCGCGCGGCGAATAACGGTTCACCCGCGCCTGACCAGAGTCGATCACATAGCGGATGCCGGGTACGGTAAGCGAGGTTTCGGCCACGTTGGTGGCCAGTACTACGCGGCGGCCGTTGGATGTACGGAAAATCCGTTGCTGTTCTTCGTTGGATAAGCGCGCCAGCAATGGCAGGACTTCTGCATCACGCACTTTGGCCTTGCGAAATTCTTCTGCGGTTTCGCGGATTTCGCGCTCGCCGGGCAAAAACACCAGCACGTCACCGGTGCCATCGTGTCGCCAGAGTTCTTCAACGGCGTTGACGATGGCTTCTTCCATCTCGATCTCGGCATCGTCTTCATCACGTGCTTGCAACGGACGATAACGCACCTCCACCGGGTAAGTTCGGCCGGAGACTTCAATGACTGGCGCGCCGGTAAAGTGATTGGCAAAGCGGTCCGCGTCAATGGTGGCGGAGGTGACAATGACTTTCAGGTCCGGTCGCTGCGGTAACAGTTGCTTCAGATACCCCAGCAAGAAATCGATATTCAGGCTGCGCTCGTGCGCCTCATCAATCAGGATGGTGTCGTAGGCACTGAGCAGCGGATCGCTCAGGGTTTCGGCCAGCAAAATACCGTCAGTCATCAGCTTGATGTAGCTGGCCTCGGATGTTTTGTCGGCAAAACGCACCTTGTAGCCAACAATGGCGCCGGTTTCCGAGTTGAGTTCTTGCGCAATGCGTGTCGCCACGGTGCGGGCGGCCAGCCGGCGCGGCTGCGTGTGGCCAATCAACCCTGATTTGCCGCGACCCAGTTCCAGACAGATTTTGGGTAACTGGGTGGTTTTACCGGAGCCGGTTTCGCCACAGATGATCACCACCTGGTTGGCGGCAATGGCCTCACGGATATCATCCCGTTTCTGGTTGACGGGCAGGGCGTCGTCAAACGTCGGGCGCGGCAGGTTTTGTTCGCGTTGCTGATATTTGCGGCTGCTGGCCTGAATTTGCTGTGTGAGTTCAATCAGGCTGCGGTCCACCGGCTTGCCCTGGGCAGCCCGCTGCTGCGCGGCACGCAACTTGGGTTGCAGGCCGATCCGGTCACGGGCAAGGCAATGCTGGAGTTCTTCGCCCAATTGGGCGAGAAGGTCGGTAGACATAGATAGAAAGCAAAACCGGGCGTCAAAAACGCCCGATTCTAGCATGAGCGCGCCTGCGCTCCGGTATGCACTGCCGCCGGATCAGTGCAATACCAGCAAGGTCCGGGTTTTTTCTTCCGTACCGATCTGCTGCACACGGCAAGTGTGGGTTTTCTGATCGCGGTGGTAGAAGAATTCCAGTGCGGTACCGGGGCTGGATTCGGCCAGCAATTGCTCACTGTTGGCGGTAATGGCCTCCAGTGGCCGACCCAGAAGATCAGTTGGCGGTGTATTCAGACGCTCGCAGAACGGATTGTTCACAAACTCGATAATCCCTTTGCGCAACAACATGAATGGCACGGGCAGCGCGTCAGCCACACCTTCGGAGAGCGGGTCTGAGGAGGCAATCAGCGCTTCAGCAGCTTTTACATGAGTGATGTCGATGGCAATCGACAAGATATAAACATCACCTTCGCGCACCAGCGGTTGCTTGGTGATATCAAACCAGTGCGTGCGCCCGTTGGGTAGTGTCCAGTGATCGACAATGCGCACGGTCTCGCCGTGTTCCAGCACCTCGGTGTCACCGGTGGTAAACGGCATGGCATGATCGTGTGCGGCCAGATGGGATTGCACCAGCAACTCATGGCCCAGCGTGGTTTGCGTGGCGCGGTTCACCAGCAAGAAGCGGCCGTGTTTGTCGCGCAC
>JASLES010000409.1 GCA_030151005.1 Silvimonas sp. | reverse complement strand
CACGATCCAGCCCTTCGTCGGCGTGCACTGCGGCTGTTATGATGGCGGCTTACCCGCCTGGCCCACTCAAGAAGCCAGCCCATTGCATTGCCAACGCCAACCAAGGACGCTGCATGCCGCGTTTTGCAAAGGAGCCAGAATACCGTCATGGCAGTATCGCCAGAACCGGTGTTCTACTGATCAATCTGGGTACGCCAGACGCCGCTACGTCATCCGCCGTGCGTCGCTACCTGCGCCAGTTTTTGTCCGATCCGCGCGTGGTAGAAATCCCCCGCCTGATCTGGCTGATTATCCTCAATCTGTTTGTACTGACCACTCGACCGGCCAAATCCGCCGCAAAATATGCGCTGATCTGGGCGCGGGACGGATCGCCCCTGCTGACCTGGAGTATCAAACAAGCCAAGCTGCTCAAAGGGCTGCTGGGTGAACGCGCCGCACGCTACGGCACGGCAGGCCCGCAGGTCGCGCTGGGCATGCGCTATGGCAACCCTTCCGTGGCCAGCGCCATGGATGAACTCAAGGCCGCAGGGTGCGAGCGTATCCTGGTCATGCCGATGTACCCGCAATATGCCGCCAGCACTACGGCCAGTGCTTATGACGCGGTATTTGCGCAGATGGCCCGTTACCGCAATACGCCAGAACTGCGGCTGGTGAAGTCCTGGCACGACTTCCCCGGTTATATCACCGCCATGGCGGCGCGCGTGCGGGAAAGCTGGTCACAAAACGGCCGTGGCGAGCATCTGGTGCTCAGTTTTCATGGCTTGCCCCGCTATACCCTGGATCAGGGCGACCCTTACTTCTGCCATTGCCAGAAAACAGCCCGCCTGCTGGCCGCCGCGCTGCAACTGGAAGAAAGCGAATACACCGTGGCGTTTCAATCCCGTTTTGGGCGCACCCGCTGGCTGGAACCTTATACCAGCGTGGCGCTGACCCAACTGGCGCGCGGCGGGGTCAAGACTGTCGACGTGTTCTGCCCCGGCTTTGTCGCCGATTGCCTGGAAACGCTGGAAGAGATCGCCATGGAGGGCAAACAGACATTTTTGGCGGCCGGCGGCAAAACCCTGAATCACATTCCTTGTCTCAATGACAATCCGGCCTGGATTGCTGCTTTAGCTGACTTTGTAGCGCTTCAACTTACAAGCTGGCCGACGGCAGGTCAAACCAGTGAACCCCCGCTGGAAGCCGCTAAAATAGCCAATCTACACGCTCAAAAATTCGGCGCGAAACAATAATGCAAAAAAAATCTTGGGCAATTTGCCAATTCCAGTTACACTCAACGGTAAGCTTAATCTTACAACCGGAAGGAATCCCCTCATGAGCACTCGGCTCTTTCTCGCCGAAGACGATCTCATTCTTGCGGATGCCCTGAAAACCAGTTTGTCGCAGGCCGATTTTCAGGTCGACTGTGTGAATGATGGTTCTTTGGCGCTGCAGATTCTTCTTCACAATGATTACGATGTGGTCGTGCTGGATATCGGCCTGCCCAACATGGACGGCCTGACGGTGCTGCGCAACATTCGCCAGCACAAGCCTTCCCTGCCCATCCTGATCCTGACGGCACTGGACGGTCTGGAAGACCGCGTTGCCGGTCTGGATGCCGGTGCGGATGATTACCTGGCCAAGCCGTTTGAATTTGCCGAACTGGAAGCCCGTCTGCGCGCCCTGCTGCGCCGTAGCCAGATTCTGCCGCAGTCTGTTCAGCAACTGGGCAACCTGCGTCTGGATCGTGCCGGTCAGCGCGCCTGGTGTAACGATACCCCGCTGGATCTGTCCGCCCGTGAACTGACGGTGCTGGAAATCCTGATGTCCAACATTGACCGTGTTGTGACCAAAGAACAGATTGTTTCTGAACTGGGTTCGGATAACGCTGAAGTCGGTCTGAACGCCATTGAAGTCTACGTTCACCGTCTGCGTAAAAAGCTGGAACCGTGTGGTGTGGTGATTCGCACTATCCGCGGTCTGGGTTATTTGCTGGAAAAACAGCAACCCCACTCGGCGTTCGATGCAGGCTAAGTATTCGCTCAAACGCCAGCTTTTACTCTGGCTTTTGATACCCCAGCTGGTCTTGTGGCTAGCTGGGGCGTTACTTAGTTTTCAGGTTGCCAGTCACTTTGCCAACGAAGTGATCGACAACAGCCTTTTACAGCTGGCCGATTCACTGGCCAGACAAGTACATGTAGAAGGCGGCAAAGTTGTTGTCCGTTATCCCGAAGCCACGCATCTTTTGCTGGATGGGCCACAGGATGACCAACTGCTGTATGCCATTTCTGGCCCGGATGGCCAGAAAATCCTTGGCAATTTCAGTTTTCCGACCTCCCCCGATCTTCACCAGACGCCTGGCAGTGAGCCCGCATACAGCAATCTGATGCAATTGGCCTCCCCGGTACGCATGGTGTCCGCTTACTATCCGCTCGACAAAACCGGCCAGGGCCAGACCCGCTGGATCCACGTGGAAGCGGCCAGAAGCCTTGCCAGCCGTAATCATTTGTCACGTCAGATCATGTTGACCATTGCACTGCCACTGGGTGGCTTGCTGGTGGTCATGAGTTTCCTGGTCTGGCTGGGTATCAATCGTGGTTTGCGCCCGCTTAATGGCTTGCAACGCCTTGTCGAGAAACGCACACCGCAAGACCAGGCACCGTTTGAGCTCAGTCACGCACCGCAAGAATTGCATGCGCTGGCCAAGGCGCTGACGCAATTGTTATCCACCACGCATGAAAGCGTGGCGCGGCAGCGTCGCTTTATTGCAGACGCAGCTCACCAGTTGCGCACGCCACTGGCCGGATTGAAATCGCAAACCGAACTGGCCATGCGAGAGACCGAGCCAGAACAGTTGCGCGCACGTTTGCACATGGTCCATACCAGTGCCACGCGCAGCATTCACCTCGTCAATCAGTTACTGACACTGGCGCGCTCAGAACCGGGTACGCAAAGCGGGATGCCTCGGGTCAAAGTGGATCTGGCCCGCTTGATTCGCGACCTGACGGCAGAATCTGTACCGCGGGCGCTGGCCGCCGGCATGGACCTGGGTTGCGATACCGCGTTGACGGAAGCCGTGATTGAGGGCAACTCCGCACTCCTGCGCGAGCTGTTTGTAAACCTGGTCGAAAACGCCATCAAATACATTCCACGCGGCGGCAACATCACGGTGCGCCTGACCGAAGATGACATGCGTTACGTCGTCGAGGTGGAAGATAGCGGCTCCGGTATTCCGGATGATGACAAGCCACGCGTGTTCGAGCGCTTTTATCGGCGAGAACAAACCGGCAATGGCTGCGGCCTTGGCATGGCTATCGTCAAGGAAATTGCCGAGCGCCACGGTGGGTCAGTCACGCTGCTGGACGCCAAACCGCACGGCCTGATCGTGCATGTTGAACTCCCCAAGGAACAGCGCCGCCTGCCGGCGTAGCCGCCCCACCGGCGTCCGCCCGGCTAACGATTATTCGCGGCGCAGCCAGACGATGCGCGGGATATCCGTGGTACGCCGCTCCAGCAACGCAGCATAACGCAGGCTCACCCGCCCGAAATGGGCGTCAATTTCGTTGATGAAGTAGGTACTTTGCACCGCCAGATCAGCGGCCACTACAGTCGGCTTTGCTGCATCGGGCAGCGCGTTGATAAAGTCGGTCGTCGTAGCAAAGTAAGAACCGGCACGCTGGGCGACCACGCTTTGTGCCTGGGTGACCGATAGCCCTGGCACTACCGCAGCCAACACTTCAGCACTGGCAAAGTTGACGTTCACAGCGGTCTGGATAGGCAACACCGTAACAAACGGTCGCAAGGTATTGATGATATCCGGCGTGAAACCAGCCACACGATTGAGCGAACCCAAATCCGTCAGGCGCTGGTTGGCCGCACGGTATGGCGGTGTCGCTTGCAGATATTGATTGTCTTCTGCGCCACCCGGACTGCGCGTATCTGAATCTGCGTCTTCCCAGTCTGCCAGCGCGTTCACCAGGTCAGGCGAGAGCGACAGCGAGGTAAACAGCTTCTTGCAGGCGGTAATCTCGACCTCATTCGCCTGCCCGGTATCTGTCACCAGGTTATTAAGATTGAAAAAGCCGTTCTGCTCCAGCACGCGCCCACCCGTGCGGCCGTTTTCCACCGGAATAGCCGGAATCGGGATATTCCAAGGCTCAAGCATGTGGTCCACCTGGTTAAGGCGGGCATCATCTTTGAGTGTCAGTCGCGCCAGATTGATAGAGGCCCGCACCACGCCCATGGCTTCGGCCTGATCCATCTGGTTTTCCAGTTGGCGGAACCACAAACCCTGCCGCCAGGCGATCCAGGCCGCCAGCGCCGCCACCAGCGCGGCCAGCCCAACGGCGGTGAGAATGGCAATCCCGCGCTGTCGTACAGCTGAAGTCATGCGGACTTGTCTCATGGCAGGGCAAAAATCCGTGTTATCGGGCCCTGCCCGGTTTGTTGCATGACAATGCGCACCGCCCGTGGCAGTACATCCGTATTGCCTGGCACTGGCCAGACGGGCTGCCACACACTGCTGCTATCCATAAAGGTGACTTCAAAGCGCTCGACATGATCAAGCATGGTGTGAATTTGCGGCTCTGCGCGCGGCGCAAGGTCCAGGCTATCCCATTGCAACATTTCCAGGCGGCCCTCTTTGAGCCGGTAGGCCACATGCAGCGGTTCCTGGTCCCGGTTGGCACGCACTAACTGCAACAGTGGCCAGTTCGGGTTATCGAGTTGGGCGTTGCCTTCCATAGGCGGTTGGGCTACGCCGCTGCTATCACGCCATGTGCGATTGAGCACCTGGGTCAGATCATCGTCAAACCGGCCCAGCACCAGTGTCATATCGCGCCAGTGCGTGGTTTCGGTATCAAGGCGCAGTTTGGTGTCGACCAAGGTCGACAACCCACGGAAAGCGATCAGCGACATCACCGCAAAAATGGCCAGGGCGATCAGGATTTCCAGCAGCGTAAAGCCACGCTGCCGGATAACAGCCGGGTTATTGGACGCGCGCAAGATAGCTCACCAGTGTGGCAGCAGCGTGCTGCGGGTCTTTCTGCTCGTAAACGGTGATTTCCAGTCGTCGGAACGACCGGTTTGGCGATGGGCCCACGTTGATCCGCCAGATAAAGGTTTCGCCGGCCTGGTCTTCACTGCCACTGGATTGACCGGTTTCAGGAAAATCACGCCGCGCCGTCAGCTCCGCCAGGCGGTTCTCTGCCACCCACCCGGCCAGCATGCGCGTGCGAAAATCCATCGCCGAATCGGTTGCAAAGCTGGTGGCTTTAAGCGCTGCCATCAGCGCAATCGCCACGACTGCCAGCGCGACCATGACTTCAATCAGCGTAAAGGCGCGCTGCCGGACGACGGAGGCCATCGGCTCAGCCATGCGGCTCTACCTTGTGCGCGTTTACCCGCCCCATCACGTCACCTTCCAGCAACCATTGATTACTGCCCACCTCCAGCTCTACGGTAAACGGCTGGTTTACGCCGGAGGCCTCAAACACAATACGCTGGCCCAGCCGCAGTTCGCGCAGATTGGCGGTCTGGCGGGTTATGCGCAGGTCACCAGGCAACTCGTAAGGCTTGAGCACTTCATGATTGGGAATGGCTTGCCAGTTACTCTGGTCGTCCTGCACCCAGAACTGATACCCGCGACCGTCCGTGGACCAACCTACCGTACGGCCGCCGGCAATGGCTTCATCGCGCGCGTCTTCCAGCACAGCGGCGAGGCGATTAGCTTCACGCTCGGCAATCTGCCCATCAGACTGGCCCAGCTTGACCACCGCCAACCCCAGAATGATGCCGATCAATGCCAGCGCGACCAGAATCTCGATCAGCGTAAAGCCGCGCGCGGCGCGCGCATACAGGTTCATCGCGGGTAGACGATGACTTAGTTTTGCCAGGAGCCAATGTCGGCGTCGTAACCCTCGCCGCCAGACTGGCCATCCGCACCGTAACTCATCACGTCAATTTCGCCGTGCAAACCCGGGTTGAGATAGACGTAGTCATTACCCCACGGGTCTTTGGGCAGTTTTTCCAGATAACCGCCGGTTTTCCAGTTGGTCGGGGCCGGGGTCGCGGTGGGTTTTTCGACGAGCGCTTTCAGCCCCTGTTCCGTGGTCGGATAACGGCCGTTATCAAGCTTGTACAGCTTGAGTGCCTGCACGACCGAGCGAATATCCTGCTTGGCCGCAACCACGCGGGCGTCATTCGGGCGGTCCATGATTTTGGGGACAATCAGCGCGCCCAGGATAGCCAGAATGGTGATCACCACCAGAATTTCAATTAGGGTAAAACCGCGGGCGGCACGGCGGGATGCTGCTGCAAACATGGAAATCCTCATTTGACCAATTGGTTCATTTCAAAAACAGGGAGCAAAATCGCCAGCACAATCAACAACACAACAATACCCATTGCCAGCACCATGATCGGGCCCAACAGGCTGGTAAAGGTAGCCACCCGGTTTTCCAGCTCCAGGCTTTGCTGGGCGGCGGCTTTGTCCAGCATGTATTCCAGCCGGCCGGTGGCTTCACCACTGCCAATCAAGTGGATCAGCACCGGCGGAAACAGATTGCTTTGCGCCAGCGCGCGCGACAAGGGCACCCCTTCACGCACCTGGCGCGCAGCTTCTTGTACGGCTTCACGCAGCGGCAAGTTGCTGATCACGCCAACCGCCGCCTGCAACGCTTTGAGCAAAGGCACACCACTGCCAACCAGAATAGCTAGCGTGGAGGCCAGTCTGGCCGTATTCCCGGCGCGTTCAAACCGGCCAAACAACGGCACCCGCAAACGCCAGGCATCAAACCGTCGCCGCACAGATTCTTGCTTGAGGGCTTGCCAGCCGCCCACACCCAAGCCAATCAACACCAGCAAAATCAGCCAGCCCCAGCCGCGTACCGCTGCGGATGCCCACAACATGGCGCGGGTCAGGAACGGCAGCTCGGTTTTGGCGCTCTGAAACACCGTCACCATCTGCGGCACCACCCAGGTCAGCAAACCGACCACCACGATGACAGAAACGGCCATCACCACTGCCGGGTAGACAAACGCCAGCGCCACTTTGGACGCCAGTGCCGCGCGGGCTTCCAGGTAATCAGCCAGGCGCTGCATTACGGTTGCAGCACGGCCAGACTCTTCACCTGCAGCCACAATGGTGCGATACAACTCGGGAAACGCCTTGCCCTGACGCGACAGCGCCTGCGACAAGGAGGCGCCGGACAGGATTTCACTGCGCAAAGCCCCGGCGAGTTGTTTCTCGCGCTCATCTTCACTTTGTTCGATCAGCACGGCCAGTGCTTGTTCTACCGTCAGGCTGGCATCCAGCAAAGTTGCAAACTGGCGTGTCCAGACGGCCAGACGCTGTCCGCTCAACCCTTTGCGGCGCGAGAGTTTGCCGTTGCCGGCATCCATTTCGCCCAGATCACTGACCCACAAGCCTTGCTCACGCAACAGACTGCGCGCCTGGCGCTGGGTATCGGCTTCGATCATGCCGCGTTTGCTGGTGCCATCCTGACTGGTCGCTACGTAGCGAAAAGCGGTCACAACCCGATCTCCTCGGCGGTGGGGGCGCTGGTTGGGGGTTCATCGTGGAGCCAGCCCAGTTCGCTGGCCAGACTGCTTGCGCCGGACAACAGCAATAGCCCCACAGGCAAGAAAGACAAGACCGCGATGATCGCACCGGCAAGTTTCTGCCGTGTGGCAATCATCAGAGCCCGCATAGTCACTGCCGTGCCATAAGCCAGCAAGACCCATTGCAACAGATCACCGATTTCGCCCGGCACGACGGCAAGCGCCGGGGCGAGCAAATCCGGGGTGGAGCACAGCACCATCAACGGAAACAAACTCCCTTCCATGGGCTTGCGCTCGGTGATGCGGTACCAGAGCATCAACCATACTGCCAGCAGGATGGTTTTCAGCCAGTTCAGCGCCACGAAAAACAAGAGTAGTGCGCCGGCGCTCGCGTCCAGATCCGTGCTGGACGCCGCATCGGCAATACCGATCAGACACAGCCATACCGCCGGCAGCCAAGCCGCATAGCTGTACTCTTCCAGCGCTTTGACGCGCAGAAGGCAGACATCCAGAGCATCTCGCAGAAAACGTGCAAGCACTTGCTAGAGCCTGTTCATGCTATTTGCGCACCAGCGTTCATATCGCAAGCGGTACGATACAAGACGCAAGTCGCGCCGTGGTACGAGTACCACAAGCGGCCTGCAACGCCGTAGCGTGCTGCTTGCGACATGAACCCGCAGGGCCGGGTCATGAAAAGGTCATTCACTGCGTTGCACTCCTTGCCAATAGCGGGCTATTGGCTTCGTCGCACGCCTGGTGCCTGACCTTTTCATGGCCCGGCGCTGGCGTGCAAATAGCATGAACAGGCTCTTGAACTCAGGCAAAAATCACGGTCTTGTTGGCGAACACCAGCACCCGGTTTTCCAGATGCCATTTCACCGCGCGAGACAGCACGATTTTTTCAAGGTCACGCCCTTTGCGCACCAGTTCTTCTACATCGTCACGATGCGAAATCCGGATCACGTCCTGCTCAATGATCGGACCATCATCCAGGATTTCTGTCACGTAATGACTGGTGGCACCAATCAGCTTCACACCACGGGCAAAGGCGCGGTGATAGGGTTTGGCGCCGTCAAATGCCGGCAAGAAGCTATGGTGGATATTGATAACACGCTGCGGATAGCGCGCCGTGAAGTCATGCGATAGCACTTGCATATAACGCGCCAGCACAATCAGATCGACACCGTGGTCTTGCAGCAACTGGCGCTGGGCGGCTTCTGCCTCGACCTTGTTGTCTTTGGTAACCGGAATCACGTGATACGGCACGCCATAAAACTCGGTAATCGCGCGGCAATCTTCGTGATTGGAAATCACCAGCGGGATATCACATGCCAGTTCGCCACTTTGATGCCGATGCAGCAAATCCACGAGACAGTGATCATATTTAGAGACAAAAATAGCCATGCGCGGACGGCGCGTGGTCAGCTCCACTTTCCATTGCATATTGAAGCGATCAGCAATGGGCTGAAAAGCCGGCGCAAAAGCAGCCATATCCAGCGTAAAATCCGTCAGGTCCCACTCCACGCGCATCAGGAACAGATCGTCAGTCACATCCTGGTGCTGATCGGAATGAACAATGTTGGCGTTGTAGGTGTACAGAAAGTTGGCGATGGCAGCCGACAGACCTTTACGGTCCGGGCAACTGATCAGCAGCGTTGCGGTATTCATGCAGCAATCCGGTTAAAACTGGGTTAGCCGGTGATTCTAGCAGCAACCTTATCGCCATGGCATGGCGCAATCGTGCCAACCGGCAATCTGACTTGATTTGTGTGCCCTGACGGGCTTTTTTCTTTTTTCCAGACTCATAAACATGTTCCATATCGTCTTGTTCCAGCCTGAAATTCCGCCCAACACGGGTAACGTCATCCGGCTTGCTGCCAATACGGGCTGCACCTTGCACCTTGTTAAACCCATGGGTTTTGCCCTGGACGACGCCCGCATGCGCCGCGCCGGACTGGATTACCACGAATTCGCCCAAATGCAGGTGCATGAGAATTGGGAGGCGCTCATCGCTGCCCTGCCCGCCAGCGCCCGCATCTTTGCCATGACGACCAAAGGCAGTTCGCTGTTTCAGACGCTGACGTACCAGCCTGGTGACGTGTTTGTATTTGGCCCGGAGACGCGTGGCCTGCCGGCGGACATTCTGGAAAAATTTGCACCGGAGCACCGGCTGCGCTTGCCGATGTTTCCAGAAAACCGCAGCTTGAATTTGTCTAACGCCGTGGCAGTGACCGTGTTTGAGGCCTGGCGACAGGCGGGGTATGAGGGTGGGGTTTGAGGCGACGGTTCTGACGGACTGTGCAGCTGGATTCCCGCTAAGGGGGCCGCCGAGGCCGGGAATGACGAAGTGGCACGCAGAACACGCCCTCAACAAAAAAAGCCCCGGTCAATCCGGGGCTTTTTTTCAACCACAACCACATCACCGGTTCCGCATAAAATCCGCAGTCCGGAAAAACGCATCTTCCAGATGATCCCGCAATGCCTGTTCCATCGGCACTTCATCCATCGCCGTGTACATGCACAACAACCACTGATCTCGGGCGTCTTCATCCACCGCAAACGGCATATGCCGCGCGCGCAACATCGGGTGACCGTATTTTTCGATAAAGAGTGACGGCCCGCCCAACCAACCCGACAAAAACTCGAACAGCTTCTGGCGAATGGGGGT
>JASLES010000399.1 GCA_030151005.1 Silvimonas sp. | reverse complement strand
ACCAATACCTCTCCACCCAATACACCTGGCTGGAACGCCGCCGTAAAACCTGGTTGTTCGTTCTGGGCGATCAGCGCCTGGTGCGCAACCAGTTCCCATACCTGATCGAACAACAGTGGCTGGATACACCGCAGGCCGTGCTGGTCTGGGCGGGTGCGGGCTCGGTCGCGCCGAAGGGCGGTTGGGGCCGGTTACGGGGTTGGTGGCGGTGCCCGGCGGCCGGCATTGTGCTGGTGGCCGACGGCATCACTGCCGCTGGGGATGAACCGGCACAACTGGCGCAGGCCTGCGGGTTCGCCTTGCCGGTGCAGCTCTTGCTGGCCCCGCCCTTACGAGGTCACCGGGCGGAGGAGGCTGCGCCGGTGGTATTGGCCTCCGGATCGGGCCTGCGGGGCGGGGTTGTGCCGGGCTTGTTGCAACGCTTGGTGAGGCCGCTGGCTCAGTCCGGTATTGCCGCCGTATTGCAAGCACGGGAGGCCTCGTTTGATGCGCGGTTGTCCCGTTGGTTAGAGGCAGAACAAACCCTGCTGGGCCGCTGGTTTACGCGGATGACGGATCAGTTACACCGCCGGCAGCGGCTGCACGGGGTGTGGTTTGCACCGACGCGTCCGGCGGTGTCGTCGCCAAACCAGGAGGGTGGGGCGGAACTGGCCGATGATCCGGCCGGCTACCGGGCGCGCGAAGCCGGTCGGGCGGTGGTATTGCCGCCGTCCTGGCTGGGCCTGTTTGGTCGCGTGCGCCAACCGCGCGTCCGCTTCTCCAGGCTGGATATATTCTGGTTCATGCTGACTGGCGGTGCGCTGGCGGTCATGGTGTGGTTGTTGATGGTATGGCAAGCCAACCGCATCCTGGTTCAGCAAGTGCGAGCAGATGTCACGGCCCTGCACAATGCCAGAATCCTTGCGGAGGGCCTGCCTGCGCTGGTGGTGCTGCAAAACGACATGACCTTGCTTGAAAGCCGCATTGCCCGTTCACCGTGGTGGTCGCAGTTGGGCTTGCAGCATGATGCCGCCCTGTTGAATACCCTGTGGCAACCCTATGGTTTTGCTGCCAACAAGTGGCTGATGCAGCCGGTGCAATTCCAGCTGGCCCGGCAATTGAAAGCCCTGGACGCGGTGCCGTTGAATGGGGCTGCAGATACGGACTCTGGCACATCTGGCGCAGATGCGGTGGGCCAGGCAGGGTACGACACCCTCAAAACCTGGCTGATGCTGGTGCAACCTGTCCATGCGGACAGTGGCTTCCTGAGTCCCCGTCTGGCCGGGGTCGGCAAGGTGGTCTGGCCGGCCCAGCCGGGAGACCGTATCGAGCAAATCGCCGCCTTCTACACCAAACACCTGGCCGCCCACCCGCAGTGGCAACTGGCGGGAGACGAATCCCTGTTGTTCTCGGCAAGACAAACCCTGTCCGGGCTGATCGACGTCAAACAGGCCGAAGACACGCTCTACCACCAATTGCTGGATGAGACCAAAGCCCGTTATCCGGACCCCACAATGAATACCCTACTGGGTGGGCGCGATGCCCGGGGCTTGTGGTCGGTCCAGGGGCGTTTGCCAGGGGCATTTACCCGCCAGGCGTATGAAGGATATGTCAAAGACAATATCGAGCGCCTTTCAAGGCAAACAGCGACAGCAGGTGACTGGGTACTGGGGCAGCAAGTAACGCATACGGCTGAGAAACCCGAAGAAATTGCAGCAGCACTGACCCGCCGTTATTTCACCGATTTTGGTTATGCCTGGCAGCAATTTCTCAACCGCTTGAACTGGGTGGCAGACCCAACGCTATCTGGCAGTGCCGAGCAGTTACGGGTGTATGCCGATGCCCAGCAGTCACCGCTATTGGGTCTGATGAAGACCATCGCCTGGCAGGCCCAGACCGGCGCGCAGCAACATACCCTGGCCGATTCGCTGGTGGATAAAGCCCGGAGCGTGTTCAAAAGCAAAGGGGATGATCCGGCCGGTCCACCGGCATTGGCAATCCAAACGCCCGCCCCGCTGGCCGAGGCATTCGGCCCGGTGTTGCGGCTGATTGGCAATGCAGATGGCACGCCCGCCTCCGGGAATGAAAATGCCGACAATACGCTCAGTTTGCAGCGCTATCTGGATCGCTTGAGTGCCACGCGGCTGAAGCTGGATCAGGTCGGTGCTGCGGCAGACCCGGATGCACTGGCGCGGCAAATGAGCCAGAACCTGTTTCAGGGCCGCGCCGGTGATCTGAGCGATACCCGCGCCTATGCCGAACTGGTCGCCGCCAGCCTGGGCAGCGGTTACGCCGCCATGGGGCAGAACCTGTTTGTGCGACCGGTGGCACAGTCCTGGACGGCGCTGATGCAGCCTGCGGTGGCGAGCCTGGATGCACTCTGGCAAAGCAGCGTGGTGGCACCGTGGCAAGGAGCTTTTACCGCGCGTTACCCATTCAGTGACACCGACAACGACGTTGGCCTGCCAGAACTGGGCCGTTTCATCGGACCGCAGGGCAGTATCCCGCAATTTGCCGCCACCCAGCTGGCCGGCATTCTGGAGTTACAGGGGGATCAGTGGGTACCCAACCCGCTGTACGCACCTTCTCTGCGCTTTGATCCGGATTTCCTGAACGCGCTGAACAAACTCTCACGCCTCTCCAGCCGGCTGTATGCCGAAGGCGATGCGCGTTATCGCTTCAGCCTGATGGCGATGGGCACGCCTGGACTCACAGAAAGTGAACTGGTGCTGGATGGCCAGACCCTGCGCTATTTCAATCAGAAACCGCAATGGCACCGCTTTACCTGGCCGGGCACGCCAGAACAAGCCGGTGCGCGCCTGACCTGGTCTGCGCTGGCTACCGGCCTGCGCAAACAGGATAGCTACGAGGGCACCTGGGCCCTGCTGCGCCTCTTGGCGAAAGCCAAAACCGAGCAAGTCGACAAGAGCAACTGGCGGCTGGATTGGCGGCTGGGGGACGGCGAACACGCCCGCTACGCCTTGCGCACAGAGGCCGGCGACGGGCCACTTGAGCTGCTGCAACTACGTAATTTCAAGCTGCCCCAGCACGTGTTTGTGACGAGCAAAGTCAGAGAACCAACCGTTGCAGCGCAAGCCTCCGCCCCGGTGCGGGCGGGCGACTCCTGAACCCGGCCTTCCCCCCCTCTTTTACTAATTTTAGCAATGACCTGATCGCAGACCCATGCCACTTCCCGCATTCCTCAAAGCATTGTTTGGCAGTTCAGACCCCGCCAGCCTTGCCCGTACCCAGATCAATCGCTGGCAAGGCTGGCTGGAGCCAATTCCTGGTGCCTCTCCCGTCGGCAGCGACCCGGCCTATGATGATGATTTCCAGACCCTGCGTGAAGAAATCGCCAAGCTGGGTGGGCTGGATGACGCGCTCATTCTCTCAGGTTGTGAGCGCTTGCTGCGGGAGGTCTGCAAAGACCTGCGCCCGGCCGCCTACTACGCCTTTGCCCGCCTGCGCACCGATGGTGCGGCAGGGCTGGCCGATGGGCTTGAACTGATCGCCGCGCTGATCGAGCGCTACCCGGAGACCGTATTGCCGCACCGGCCAGAAAGCCGTAAAGCCGCGCTGGAATGGCTCAACGGCGAACGCTTCCAGGTCTTTCTGGAGCGCGCCCACGCCGATCAGGCGGATATACAACGTGCCTGCTCTGCACTGGCACTGATTGATCATGGCGTCGCCGGCTGGGCTCAGAACACCCGACCCGATTTACACCCACTGCTTTATCGCTTTGAAGCCCTTGGCGACATGCCTGGTGGCACCGCAGCCGTGCCAGCGCTCCAGAGCACGGATGCTACGCCGACAACCGTGGCCGCCAAACAGGGGGATGTGGGTTCCGGCCGGGATCTACTGGACCGGGCACGGGAAATGGCCTTGTATTTGCGTCGTCAGACTGATGGCTATTTGCCAGCCTATCGGCTGTTACGTTGCATCCGCTGGGACACCGTCAACGGCCCTCCGCCGCATGATGGCCAAGGCCGTACGCGCTTGCCGCCACCACGGCAGGACCTGCAACAGCATCTACGTCGGCTGCTGCTGCAACAACAATGGCAAGAACTACTGGAACGGGTGGAACTGGCCTTTGCCGAGGGCGCCAATCATTTCTGGCTGGATCTGCAATATCTGGCATGGCAGGCACAAGGCAATGCCGGGCCAGAATACGCCATCTGGCAAGACATTCTGCTGACTGATTTTGCCCAGATGCGTGACCGGCTCTCTGGCGTAGAACGCCTGTGTTTCAGCGACGGCACACCCTTTGCCGACGACAGCACACTGGAATGGATTGCCCGCCACGCGGTGATCCGCAACCTGGATGCCGGGGAGTCCGTCGTTCAACTGCCGCCGGGCACCAGTGATGCTGACTGGTCGCACACCGTGGAACTCGCCACCGCTCTTGCCGCAGAAAAAGGGCTGGATGCCGCGTTCCAGTGGGTCCGTGATCTGCCCCACGTGCCCGGTGCGCATCAGCAATGCATGCGCACTTTACTGATGGCGCAACTGGCCGAACAACATGGCCGTAGCGATGTGACATTACATCTTTTGACGCAACTGGACGGGATGGTTGAGCAGTTCCGGCTGGATCAATGGGAACCCACCC